>DASPPQ010000047.1:0-41641 GCA_035625415.1 Thermodesulfobacteriota bacterium | reverse complement strand
GGTGGTCCTCGGGACCCAGCCGGGTTCCGCCGACCCCTCCTTCGGTCAGACCATAAATATTGACCAGTTTCAGACCGGGCCAAGCCTGAAGGGCCTGACGGATGACTTCTTCGGGCATGGCCGATCCGCCGTAAGACATGATCCTCAGGCTCGACATATTGAATTCGTGAAACCTGGGATGCTCCATGATAAAAATGATCATCGTCGGCGCCAGGCAGATGGAGGTGGTTTTTTCCTGCTCAATGAGACGCATGGACTGCACCGCATCAAAGACCGGCTCCCAGATCAGATAATAGCCATACCAGAGCCAGGTCATGATGTGGGAGCTGACCCCAGTGGAGGTGAAAAAAGGGAAGGGAGTCTGATGTTTCATATACCCGTAGTGGAGCCGGTGAAACCCCCAGGCGTTGCCGTGCAATCTCCCGCAGGCCAGCTTGTTCGCCTCGGTCAGGACCACACCTTTGGGACGACCTGTCGTGCCGCTGGTATAAATAATATCGGCGTCATCTTCCGGTTTCATTTCCACTTCAGGAAAGGAACCTTTGCTTTTGAGAAGCTCTCCATAAGAAACGGCCCACTCCGGAATGGGTTTCCCTTCTTTGTCGATACAGATGATTTGCTTCAGTTCGGGGACCTTTTGCCGTATCTGATTCACCAAGGTCTCATATTCCTGGCCGTAAACCAGGTATTCCGCATCGCTGTTGACCACGATGTACTCGACCTCGCGGGCCACCAAACGCACATTGACCGGGATAAAAATCGCCCCCACCTTTCGGGCGGCTAAATAAAAACAACAATTTTCCAAATAGGATGCGTTCATAAAGGTCAGCTTCTGGCCTTTTCGGACACCCAGATCGTAAAGGCCCTTGGCTAGGCAATCGACGATTTCCTTAATCTTTCGCCAGGTGAGCTTCTCCCATTGACCGGAGCGATAATTGACGGCATACAAGGCCTCCCGGTCAGGAAAGGCTTCCAAGTTTCTATCGAAGGCTTCCTGGATGGTGGTCGGTCCGTTCCACATAAAATGACTCCTTTATAGGGTTCAAGGATTCCAGGGTTCGGGGGTTCAAGGGTGAATCCTTTGTCATGCTTCGTGCGTCAGCCCAACCTCTCTACAATCCCAGGTAGGCCTTTCGCACCCTGTCACTTTTTAATATCTCTTTGGCGTCCCCTGATAGGACGATCCGTCCGTTTTCCAGGACATAACCCCATCGGCCTAGTTCCAGCGAGGCCTTTACGTCCTGTTCCACCACCAGAACCGTTACCCCGGCGCCATTTATTTTAGCTAAAACGCTGAAAATTTCTTTGACCACCAGGGGACTCAGCCCCAAGGATGGCTCATCCAGCATCAACAGCCGGGGATCGGATACCAAGGCCCGTCCGATAGACAGCATTTGTTGCTCTCCACCGCTCAAGGTCCTGGCCATCTGCTTAGCCCTTTCGTGAAGTCTGGGAAAGAGATCAAAGACCTTGACCAGACTCTCCTTTCGTTTAGCCCGAGTTCTGGGCAGTATGGAGCCCAACTCGAGATTTTCCAGGACGTTCATGTAGGGGAAGACATGGCGGCCCTCGGGAACTTGGACGAGTCCCAGCGCAACGCGGAGGTGCGAGGGCAAGGCTGCAATGTCCTTCCCATCGAAGTAAATCGCTCCATTTTTGCAGGGAATGATCCCCGAGATGGTTTTAAGAAGGCTGGTCTTCCCGGCCCCATTGGAACCGACCAGGCTGGTGATGTCGCCTTCCTCCACGTATAAAGAGACCTCTCGGATGACTTCCACGTCTCCATAGCCCACACGCACGTTTTCAAGGTTAAGCAGCTTCATAGCCATCACCCAAATAGGCCTCAATCACTCTTGGATCACGGCTCACTTCGAATGGTGACCCTTCCATGATTTTTCGGCCCTCCGCCAGCACCATCACCCGGTCTGACAAAGACATGATGGCCTGCATGACATGCTCCACGACCAGGACCGTGATCCCGTGATTTCGGATTTTTTTTATCAACTCGACGGCTTCTCCGATTTCGTAGGAAGTTAGCCCGGCCATCACCTCATCCAATAGCAACACCTCGGGTTCCGTGGCCAAAGCCCTGGCCAATTCGAGCCTCTTCTTGTCGGCCAGAGTCAGGGTATTTCCCAGGGCATTCTTTTTGTCCAGTATACCGACAAAATCCAGGATCTTGGGCGCGGATTTGGATGCTTCACTGCGCTTGGGTTGGCGGCAGAAGGCTCCGACCATGACATTTTCCAGGACGGTTATGTTTTCAAAAGGCTTGACCAATTGGAAAGTCCTACCGATCCCGAGTCTACAGACCAAATGGGACTTGCGGATACCGGCTAAATTTTTCCCCTTAAACTTGACGTTCCCTGAATCCTGCCTGTAAACACCGGACAACATATTGAACAGGGTAGTTTTCCCAGCCCCGTTCGGTCCGATAATCCCAAAAATCTCGCCGGGGTTTACGGAAAAACTAAGATCGGTAACCGCCTGTAATCCGCCGAATCTTTTAGAAAGGCTTTCCGCTTCTATGATGGGAAACGGTTCGGGTTGCCCAATGGCCTCAACCCTGTCAAGCCGTGCCGATGACGCGAAAGGGCGGTCCAATTCGTCAGAACGAGACGGACCGCCAAACACCGGGAGCCGGGCGAGAAGCGTGTGGTAAGGTCCGGAGAAAAAATCAAGGATGCCTCTGGGCAAAAACATCACCACCAGGATGAGCAAGGCCCCGTAAATGACAAAGTAAAGGCCTTGAAAGGAACCACCCAGCCAGACTCGCAGAAATTCCTGAATGGGTACAAGCAGAAAAGACCCGATAGCCGGACCGATGATCGTGCCCAGCCCTCCGACCATCGAGGTCAAGGCAAGGTTGATGGAAGCAGTTAGAGAGAATTCCGAATGGGGCTCAAGAAAAAGAACATATTGGGCAAAGATGCCTCCCCCTAATGCCGTCAATCCGCCGCTAATGATCAAACCCATCATCTTCGCTCTGCTCGTATTGACGCCCAATGATTCGGCGGCCTGGTCTTCGTCCCGTAAGGCCACCAGTTGATAACCCAAGCGGCTTTTCTTAACCCAGATGGAGATGACGAGGGCAAAGAGCATGAAGCAGAAGGCCTCGACAGCGTACGGCCGTTTGGAATTAAAGCAAAGATTGAGTACGGAGGGCCTAAAAGGAATCGATAGACCTTCGGAACCAGCGGTCAATCCTCTGAAATAAACTGCCAGAAGAAGCAGCACCTCGCCGATGGCGATGGTAGCCAGGGTGAAGAAAGGCCCCTTCAGCCGAAAACAGGGATATCCGATGATGACCGCTAATATGACGGAAAGCCCGGTACAAGCCAACAGGCCCAACAGGGGAGGGACCCCATATTTGACGAACAGGAGGCTGCAGGTATAAGAACCGAGCCCATAGAAAGCACTATGGCCGAGGGAAAGTTGCCCTCCAAATCCGCCAATGATATTCCAGGCGCCGGACAGTCCGGCAAACATGAAGACCATGAAGTACAGGCTCAAATAGAAGGCATTTTGAGTTAGAACGAGCGGAAGAAAAAGGAAGACCAAGGCGATAAGAGGGCAATATATCCGTGGTTGCCCGGCTGCCTTGAGTTTGTCGGCAACCATCACTTCATCCCCATTTCTTCAGCACCCACGATGCCCATTAAACCCGAAGGCCGAATCAGAAGGACAATCAGAAAAATAATGAAGGCGATGACTTCCTTCAGGGAGGGGGCGATATAATAACCACTCAAAGAATCGGTGATGCCGATGATGAACCCTCCCAGGAGGGCGCCGACCATGTTGCCCATACCGCCCAAGACAACGACGACGAAGGCGGTCAGAACAAAATAGACCCCGACGGAGGGGAAGACATAATAGACCGGAAGGATGAGAGCGCCGGCGATTCCGACCAGGGCCGTTCCGATTCCGAAAGTCAGCATATAAATCCTGTTTAGGTTGATGCCGACCAGCTTAGCGGCCATCCGGTCCTGGGCAATAGCCCGGATCTGTTTACCCATACTGGTATATCTCAATAAGAAATAGAGCACTATGGAGACCAGGATCGATGAAAAGAAAATAATCAGCTTGGCATACGATAAGGTAAGGATGCCAAAGTGAAGGGTTTTCTCTGCAAAGGCCAGATGAATGCTTTGGTAGTCGCCGCTGAACAGGAAAAGGGCCAGATTTAAAAGAACGATCGAGAGTCCCACCGTAGCAAAAACCTGCATGTAAGCCGGGGCTTCTCTTAGCGGCCTGACGATGAGCTGGTCGATGGCCATTCCGACCAAAAACATCAGGGGAATGCCGATCAACAAGGAAAGATAAGGGTTCAGGCCCAGGAGGGTGTAGCTGAAATAGGTAATATACATGGACAGCATCAGCAATTCACCGTGCGCGAAATTAATCACCCGGACCACCCCGAAGATCAGGGTCAGGCCGATGCTGATTAAAGCATAAATACCTCCCAGTAGTAAACCGTTGATAATAAGCTGCAGCAGAATCATCGAAAAACAACTTCCCGAGAAGACCAACGTAAGATTGTCGCAGCGGATGAGTCACTCACCCGATCATGGGTGTCGGTCAGGAGATCATCAGACAGGTCCGATAACCTCCCGCCCGTCAAGACCTTCGCTGATTTTATTTGGGAATGATCAGACTTTTTCCGGGAGAGGCCGCTCCTGCCGGGTCGACGATGACCAGTTCTCCGTTTTGCCACTGGGTCACAAAATAACGGGCCAGCATATTCTGCCCCATGTATGGGCTTCCAGGGGGAAAGAATTTTATTCCGTAGCGGAGAAGTGTCTTATCTCCGGGGATATCCGTTTTAATGGCCGCCTGGACGATCTTTTCCGAGTCCATTGAGCCGGCCCTTTTAATCACATCCCATAGGGCCATGGTTCCCATATAATTGACGACCGAAAAGACGGCTGTCGGTTGAAGATTGAAGGTCTTGATGTAAAGTTCAGCCAGTTTGTCGATACCCTTGGCATAATTCGGGTTGATGTTATATCCCGGATAGCCGACATTGCACACCTTGTTGTTTAAGGCGCTGCCAAGGGCTTTTTGGTACCCAGGAAGATTCATACCTCCTCCCGATCCGACGATCATTCTGACCTTCAAACCCAACTCTTCGGCTTGTCTGAAAAACAGAATCCCGTCATTTTCGTAAGAGGACTCGAGAATGACATCCGGATTAACCCCCTTCACCCGCATCACCAAGGAAGAGAGGTCACTGGCTTTGAAATTATAGGATTGGTCCAAAACCAGATTCACCCCGATTTTTTTGGCCAGATCCCGGATTCCTTCGGCGCAGGCCGTTCCATAGGCCGAGTCTTCATAGATGCTGGCAATGTGAATGGTGGCCTTGGTCTTCTCGATTTTCGGGGCCAGGACATCAACCGCAAAACGGAGCTGATCGCGGCCGAGATCCGAGCCCGTGGGACAGGTCCTGAAGACATGCTTCAATCCTCTTAGAGTGATTTGATCGCCTACGGCGCCCAATTCCCAGTAAACCACCTTGTACTGGTCGGCTTTGGCACTGGCGGCCAGGCTGATGGAGCTTGAAAATGAGCCCAAAATTACTGGCACCTTTTCGATCGTGCACAATCGTTCCACCTCGCTTACGGCCGCTTTGGGATCGACCGCGTCACCGTTGACAAAGACAATTTTTTTCCCGAGTATCCCTCCCTGTTGATTCTGGACGATGCGGGACAGTTCTGCCCCTCGCCAGCTTTCCAAGCCGAGGTTGGCCAACGGGCCGGTCCTCGAGAAGATCGTTCCGATCTCGATCTCCCCTTCCTTGGCAAACCCCGCAACCGAAAAGATCAACATACTCGCCAAGCAGATCACCCAACTCATTAAAACAACCTTCTTCATCGGTCTCCTCCTTCTTAGCGACGGTTAACCTCCCTTTCAAGGGCAGCATAAAAAATAAAAAAATTATTTCGACAGCTTGAAGAACAGGCTCGCAAACAAAAATTATTTAAGACCGAACCAAGGCCTTTAGTTTCTCCAGGCTCGTTGTTCCGGATAAGCCATCATACTCGATTTAGTCTGAATGTCAAATGGTAAGAGCTTGCTTGCGGATGGGTTGAATATACAAAAACGGGAGCAGTCTGTCAAGAAACATAGACCAGAAGATATGGGTTATCGCTTTCACTTACTTAGAGGGAGGGTTTCAAAGTTTCAAGAATTCAGGATTACGCTGAAATAAAGTGTACCGGCGACTCAGCGCATAGAATGCTCCTGAGCCAACAGACGCGCAGAGGCTCGTCGAGGGCCACGCCTCTATTTTACAACCCTATTGATCACCCACCCCTGCTGTCCGTTCTCTAACCGCACATGAAACCATTCCCCCGATTCTCCTATCGTAGTCAGCTTATCTCCTTGGTTAACGGTAGTTACTATTGGGTAATCATTCCTCGCCCCCGACCGAATAGTTACGAAACTCCAAGTAACAGTAACGATTTTGTTATCTTGAACAGAGAGACTTGTTTTCTCCTCAACATTGGGAGGTATTTGCTCGTTTTTTTCCATCTCCGGTTCGAGTCGTGGCGTCGTCGGTTGTTTGGAGTTATCAATTTTCTCAGAGTTTGGACTTCCGTTTCTCGACTTTGAAGCCATTATCTTATTTTGCCGGTACTGAGAGTAAGCCTCTCTCAGGGCAATATAGGGGTCAAGGGCGGCCTTTTTTAAATTCTCGTATTCGCCAAGCGTCAGAGAGGTTTCGTTCACCTTATCTAATGTCCATGTCCCTGCAGTCACAATCTCAGCAATCAGAAAATAGTAGGCCAGATAGGTCCGAGGATCGAAGGCACGGTCTCCGACATAGCCCACGGTGTCTCGCAGGTTTGATGGGCCAAGGATGGGCCAATCAAGATAAAAAGCCGGTCCGATTCCCCAGATTCCCAGGGTTTGACCAAAATCCGCTTCCTGTTTTTCAATTTTGAATGCCTTCGTGGCGGGGTCAAAGAAACCGGCTATCCCAAGGGTCGTGTTCAAAACGAAGCGAACCGTTTCATTTCCTGCACCCTTGAACTTGGCCTGAAGCAGACAGTTGACCAGACGGACAGGGGTCGCCACATTGGAGAAGAAGTTACGGACTCCAATTCTTCCGTCCTCGGGGATGACCGCCTTGTATCCGGTCGCAAAGGGTTTAAGAACCCAGAAATAAAGCTTGTCGTTAAAATGGAAAAAGGCGCGATTGACGGGTTCCAGTGGATCTGGAATGGTAGCCACAGATTCTTCCGGTGTAGAAGCCGTTTGGAGTGGTGTATCTGTAGAAGCTATCCGGATGGGCCTGTAAGTCTGTGAGACGGAAACCGAGGGATTGGGCTGACGGGAGAGAGCCCATCGCCCCGGCGAGGCAGCCGCGACCTTCATAGACTCTTCTGTTGTTGAAGACGCTGAGGAGGACCTTGGGGGAGCTACCGGAGCAGCTTCGTTCGATGCCGAAACAGAAATCGAGGGTTCGGACGAAGAAAATACTGTCACGCATTCTGCAAAACATAATCCAGGAAATGAGTAAAGGCACAGACTCAAGAGGACAAAGTTGTGGATTCCGCCGGTCATCTTCATGGTTCATCCCTTCTTGTTTTAGGGCCTCGGTGATCAAATGTGGGAATGATTTTCCCTCCTCACGGCGCGCCGGCTCGAAGCCATCCGAGCTCCCGATATTAGCTACCATATTATATAAGCAAAGGTCGCTGAGAAAGTATATAGGGTGAGTACGGTATTTTATGGTGTAAGATACTGTATGGGAGGGGTTTTTAAAGAATTCAGGAAGGAGTCCTCGGGGAGTAGGATTAAATACTTCCTTTGATTTTATTTCTATGGATGGTTGTTTTTGCATTGATAGGGTCCATAGGGAAAACGATGAGATAAAGGAGGGATAAAAATGAAAAGAATTACATCTATATTGCTTATTTTTAACTGCTTGCTATTCCTCGGGTCACTTGTGGCATATGCAGGGGAGGGGCGAGCGCCATATTCCGGTTCCAAAGAGTACGAACGGATGAAACAACTTGTTGGTGTATGGGAAGGTACTTCCAACATGGGGAAAGAAGAGCAACCAATAAGGGTGGAGTATCGCCTGACGGCTGGAGGTAGCGCAATTGTTGAAACGCTCTTTCCGGGTACCCCCGAAGAGATGATTTCAGTCTACTATGATGACAAGGGGAAACTTTCAATGACTCACTATTGCATGCTCCAAAATCAGCCTCACATGAAGCTCCTCAAAGCTGGCGCAGACAAACTCGACTTTAGGTTTGCTGGAGGGAGCGGCATTGACCCGAAGAAGGACGCTCATATGCACGCCTTGACGATTTCATTTGTCGACAAGGACCATATTATCGAAAACTGGGCCCTGTTTGAAAATGGCAAAGAAAAGGAAGTGACGAAACTCAATCTATCTCGCGTGCATTAGGCGATAAGGAGAGCGGCATTACTCAGTCCCATTGTGTGGCCTCGAGAAGCGAGCGGAAAGAGAAAAAGGTGGATAAGCTTCAGTTTGTAGAGGGGCCTGTGTAAAGTATGGTTTTAGTCCCCTTTATTTCCATATCTCTTTAAAATAATCGGCAAGAGAGGGATTGAAGTCGTGAATCCTCTTCTTCATTTCCTCTGTTCGCACATCGATTGTCCAGCCGTCCCAATCCTCCCTTTTCGGGTCCATGCCCAGAATCTGCATTTCCCAGAGGGTACGGATGGAATAGTTTGCCGGGTCCTCCAGGCTCTCTCCGATATCGCCGACGCAACACATCCGAGTGTCCTGGTACCGGCGAAACGCTTTCTCATAAAGTTGCTTCGTTGTAATGGAGCCGGGGCTGATCATGGAGAGGTCGGTGAGGGGAAGTCGCGGAAGGTTCCCAACTTTCGAAACCTCAAAGATGCATTCAAAGAAGACGGGGATCAATTCTACGTTCTTCTCTGAACATTCTTGATAAATTCGCTGGATACCTTCTAGGCTACCACAGGCCGTAATGACATAGACCTGCTTGGGCAGGTGATGAGCAAAACCGTTTCTTAAAAAGTGAGCGATCGTTGAGCCCGAGGCAATGGCCGTATCAGGGATCAGCCAGGTATCGCCCTGATATTCTCCCATGAAGTTCCCGGAATGAATCTCCCAGTCGGTACCCTCCCGGTTGAGGACCCTCTGAAGTTTGATGAAACCGGTTTGAAGAAGCAGGCGGTCATAGGGTGGGGCGAAGCCGAACGCATACTGGAGGTCGAAAGGGTAGGCGCCCTCGAGAATAAGGTATTGGCATAGTTCTTTGCCGCTGACTTGTTCAAAGAATAACTCGACGAAGGATTTCGCGATGTAACGGATCAAATTGAATTTTGGCCGGCCGCTGATTTCTCTTCCGAGAAGAAATTGTTGACCGGCATCGCTTTCGACGACATAAATCAGAGAGGGGATGGTTCGGTCGTTTCGGAGATCGCGCACTTCCCACGCTCTGGCATTTCCAATCGCATTGATGCTGTAGGGCTTCCCTACACTTTCAAGAAAAGTACGGTCTGTCATCCATCATCCTCCAGTCCGAGAGTCAGAATGTCTGAATTACAGGCTCAAAGTTCAAATGAAGCCTTCATGTCAAATGAAGAGACATTATGGACTTTGACATTCCTTTGACATTTGCATTTTGGCATTTGAACTTTTTTGACATTTCCATTTACTTGGGGAATACCCCACTCGGAAATTTCTCCGTATACGATTTTTTCACATCCGGCATCTTTTCTAAAAGCCCACCCCTGAACATATCCTTCGCCATGTTGTCCCATTTTTTGGGGAGAATGTAACCGAAGCCGTTCTTTCTTGAATCGGGGGTGATCATTAATGCCTTTATCGGACCGACTGCATCCATCTCGTGCGCAAGGTTGAGGCCGTCGTTGATCTTTGCCAAAATATCAAAGGTCTCTCTTGGATTTTCAAGAGCCCATTGAAATCCCTTATACCTCCCTGTTACCACCGCTTGAACGACGTCCGGATATTTCTTGAGGATCTCTCCGGTCGTGAAAAGGACATTGTCCATCCAGTCGATCCCCAAATCCTTGTAGTCGACCGTGTAGAATGGTTTCCCCATTTTTTTCATCTCGCGTTGGGCCGTAATCAATTCGTTGTAAGTCATGGCAGACGCCATCGGCCAGGTTCCGGCCAGCCAGGGCTTGATATCCGCCCCTTGGTTCTGAATCGTAAACTGTTTTTCCCAACCCTTGCCCACAGCACATTTTGCCTTGGCGTCGTAACCGGTCCAGATGCCAAAGTCTCCCTTAATGTCTTTCGCGGACTTAATCGGTCGCCAGCTGATGATCCTCATCGCGCTGGTTTGAAAGTCAACGCTCAGGGCAACCAGGTCGATTCCTTCCTTTTCTCTCGCTCGGATGAGATTTTCTGGGTAATCATTTCCAAAGGCGATGTTTCCAGTCTTCATCGCAGCGACGACTTCTTGAATCGGGGAGATCCCGGGTCCTCCCTGAACCTCTTTTACTTTCACCTTTCCGTAAAAACCTTTATCCATGGCTACCCAGCCGCCTGCCGATTCCATGTGAACCGACCAGGCCTCATGGACGATGGTTTCCTTTTCCTGGCCGATGGCGTAACAGGGCAAAGTGAAAATTTCCAGCAATACGAAGAATGATAAGAATCTATTCATCTCTATCGTGTTCCGCTCCTTTAATTTCAAATTGCAAATTGGATTTCCAGATTTTGCGATAAGTATCCTTTCTTCAATCTGGAATCTAAAATTTGAAATTTGAATTGTATTTTAGAGGTGATTTTGGCTTTTAAATTTGCCCTGGTAAGACGCTTTTCCTTCGGTGCGCTCAAGGATCATTTGACAGACCCGGACGCCAGGTTTGAGGACGAGAGGAAACGGCGCCAGGTTTCCGATCTCAAGCACCTGGCGATTATTAATCCCCGGTTGAACGAATCCTGCCGTCATATGAATCACCAGGCCCATTCGGGCAAAACGGCTCCTTCCTTCAAGCCAACCACAAATATTGGCGGGCAACTTGATCCTTTCATGAGTAATCCCCAGGACCGTCTCACCTGGCATCAAGGTGAAAGATTCGTCTGTCTCGAGACGTTCTGTCAGGTCTTCAACCGAAATGTTGTCTTCGACCACACAGGCATTTCTCAGTTTCTTAAAAACCCTGAACTCGCTTCCCAGATGGAGGTCAATGGAACCCGGTCCGACCTGGCCCTCCTCGAAGGGTTCGATTTCGACGGTTCCCTGCCTGATCTCTTTTAAAATTTCTTCTCTTGTCAAAACACCCATCAGATGATTCTCCCTTTAGCCCATCGTGGGATGGGCGGTCAAGGGTTTTTGAAGTGAAGAGCAAGAAGAGGTGATATTCCGGTGGTATTCCTGAATCGACTTGACCGACATCCCTCTCTTCAAGGATTCAATGGCATTGACGGCGGCCTCGGCACCCGAGAGCGTGGTGATGCAAGGAATGTTATGGGCTACGGATTGACTTCGTATGGCCACTTCATCTGCCTTGGGTTTCTTTCCGCTTGGCGTGTTGATGACTAGATGGATCTCGCCGTTTTTGATTTGATCGACGATGTCCGGCCTGCCTTCACCCACCTTGAATACGGTTTGAACGGGGATGCCATTGTTGACCAGCACTTTGGCCGTTCCTTTGGTAGCCACGATCTCAAACCCGAGGTCGACCAATTTCTTTGCGAGAAAGACGATGGAACGCTTGTCCTTATTCATGACGCTGATGAAGACCTTCCCCGTCAGGGGGATGTTCACCCCGGCGCCGATTTGAGATTTGGCGAAAGCCATTCCAAAATCGGTATCAATCCCCATCACTTCACCGGTCGATTTCATCTCAGGGCCCAGCACGGTATCGACTCCATAGAAGCGATTGAACGGGAAGACGGATTCCTTAACGGCGATATGGCGGATCTCAACTTCCCCTTGAATCCCCAGTTCATGGAGCTTTTTCCCTACCATCACCTTGGCAGCGACCTTCGCCCAGGGAACACCGGTTGCCTTACTGATGAAGGGAACCGTTCTGGAGGCTCTTGGGTTGACTTCCAGGACATAGATGGTATCGTTCTTGATCGCATACTGAATATTCATCAAACCAACCACCTGGAGCTCTTTGGCTAGGGCATAGGTATTTCGTTTCAGACCCTCTATCAAATCATCGCTCAGAGAGTAAGGAGGCGTCACACAAGCACTATCTCCCGAATGGATCCCGGCCTCTTCGATGTGTTCCATGATCCCGGCGATGATGCAGGTTTCTCCGTCAGCGACCGCATCCACGTCAATTTCGATGGCGTCCTCCAAAAATTTATCGATGAGAATGGGGTGTTCAGGAGAGGCCTCCACGGCGCGACGAGCGAAGCCTTCCAAGGCTTCCTCATCGTAAACAATCTCCATGGCTCTTCCGCCTAATACATAAGAGGGCCTCACGACGACCGGATAGCCGATCTCCTCCGCAACCCTTCTCGCCTCCTCCACGGAATTGGCCGTGCCGTTCCAAGGCTGGATGAGTCGCAATTTCTTGAGAAGGGCTTTGAAGCGTTTTCGATCTTCCGCCAGATCGATGTGGTCAGGGCTCGTTCCAACGATTTTGACTCCCGCCTTCTCCAGAGGCACCGCCAGATTGAGAGGGGTTTGGCCTCCGAATTGGACGATCACTCCATCCGGTTTTTCGGCATCAACGATGTGAAGGACATCTTCAAAGGTGAGGGGCTCGAAATAAAGTTTGTCCGAGGTGTCGTAGTCCGTCGAGACGGTTTCCGGGTTGGAGTTCACCATGATCGTTTCATAATCCAATTCTTTTAGGGCAAAGGAGGCATGGACACAGCAGTAGTCGAATTCGATCCCCTGGCCGATTCGATTGGGACCTCCTCCTAAGATCATGATCTTCTTTCTCGAAGAGATCTTGGATTCATCTTCCGCTTCATAAGTCGAATAGTAATAGGGGGTATAGGCTTCAAACTCCGCCCCACAGGTATCGACCAGTTTGTAGGTGGGATGAATTCCTTTCTCCTTTCTCCTTTCTCGGAGAATCGTCTCGTCAAACCCGAGGAGGTGGCCCAGTTGGTAGTCGGAGAAACCAAACTCCTTCGCCTTCCTCAAGAGGGGTTCCGGAAGTTGAAGTCGATCAGGCGTCAAGGTTTTTTTCCAGAGTTCCAGGTCCCCCGCCTTCGTTTCGTAAAACCGAATCTCCTTTTCAAGGTCTGTGATCTCTTGAATATTGGTAAGAAACCAGGGATCGATCTTCGTCAGTTCGTGGATCTCTTCGACCCTCATCCCCAGGAGCAAGGCGTGTCGAATATAAAAGATTCTCTCCGCATTGGGAGTGGAGAGCTTTTTCCTTACCTCTTGAAGGGTGTTGGCCCGCGCGCCTTCACTCGAAGGCTCTGCGGGGAAGGGGAGTTTGTCTCTTCCGTCCGCTCCCAACCCCTGTCTCCCGATTTCCAAAGACCGGAGCCCTTTTTGGAGGGCCTCTTTAAACGTCCGGCCAATCGCCATGGTCTCACCGACCGACTTCATCGAAACGGTCAGCGTTGGATCCGCCCCGGGAAATTTTTCGAAAGTGAATCTTGGAATCTTCACCACGCAATAGTCAATGGTGGGTTCAAAACAGGCGGGCGTCTTTTTCGTGATGTCGTTGGGAATCTCGTCGAGGGTGTACCCGACCGCCAGCTTTGCCGCCATCTTGGCGATGGGGAATCCAGTCGCTTTGGAGGCGAGGGCTGAAGAGCGCGACACCCTGGGGTTCATTTCAATGATGACCATTCGTCCGTCCTCAGGGCGAATGGCGAATTGGATGTTCGATCCTCCTGTCTCGACTCCAATTTCTCGGATGGCTTGAATGGCTCCGTCTCTCATCCTCTGATATTCTTTGTCGGTTAACGTTTGAGCCGGGGCAACGGTGATGCTATCCCCTGTATGGACGCCCATAGGATCGAAATTTTCAATCGAACAGATGATGACAACGTTGTCATGGAGATCCCTCATCACTTCGAGTTCGAATTCCTTCCAGCCGAGAACGGACTCTTCAATCAGAATCTCTCCGATCATGCTCCACTCGAGTCCACGAGCCGCCATCTCTTCGAATTCTTCGATATTGTACGCCACTCCTCCCCCTGTTCCTCCCAGGGTGAAACTGGGCCGGATGATCAGAGGAAAACCAATCCCTTTCGCCACTTCCATGGCTTCGACCAGCGAGTAGGCCAGCCCGCTCTTCGGGAGGTCCAGGCCGATCTTTCTCATCGATTCCTTGAAGAGATTTCGATCTTCTCCTTTCTTAATCGCTTCATATTTGGCGCCGATCATTTGAACAGCGTATTTCTCGAGCACTCCGGATTCATAGAGGGAGACGGATACATTGAGACCCGTCTGACCGCCTAACGTAGGGAGAAGGGCATCCGGCTTTTCCCGGTCAATGATCTTCTCCAAAATCTCCGGCGTGATTGGCTCGATGTAAGTCCGGTCGGACATCTCGGGATCGGTCATGATCGTCGCAGGATTGGAGTTGACCAATACCACCTCAAACCCTTCCTCCCTTAGGGCTTTGCAGGCCTGAGTGCCGGAGTAGTCAAATTCGCAAGCCTGGCTGATCACAATGGGTCCGGAGCCGATGATCAAGATTCTTTTGATATCCGTGCGCTTAGGCATAAGTTCTTTCGAATAAAAGAGAAAGAATTTAGTTTTGAGTTTTAAACTTTGAGCTTTGAATTAAATTCATAATTCAAAATTCATAACTCAAAATTCTATCCGTTATCTTGCCTTCAATTCCATCATCTTGACAAACTCTCCGAATAAATCCTGTGTATCGTGAGGCCCGGGCGAGGCTTCGGGGTGGTACTGCACGGAAAGGATCGGAAATCGTTTGTGCCTCATCCCTTCCAGGGTCTGGTCGTTGAGATTAATCTGGGTCGATTCAACTTCTGCCGGGTCCAACGAACCAGGGTCAACACAGAACCCATGATTTTGGGAAGTGATCATCACCTTGCCCGTTCTTAAATCTTTGACGGGTTGGTTGGCTCCTCGATGGCCAAATTTCAGTTTAAACGTTCTTCCTCCGAGGGCTAATCCCAAAAGCTGATGTCCCAGGCAGATACCAAAGATTGGTTTTTTCCCGATCAGTTGGCGGATGGTCTCAATGGCATAGGGAACTCCTTCCGGGTCACCCGGACCGTTAGATAAGAGAATTCCGTCCGGCCGAAGGGAGAGAACGGATTCCGCCCTGCTGGAAGCGGGAAGAACGGTTACATCGCAATTCCAATCGCAGAGGGAGCGAAGAATATTATATTTGATACCGTAGTCCAGAGCGACCACCTTCGGCCGAACGCGGGAAGGAGCGGGTGAAAGGTGGTGGTTCAAAAACTGAGAATCATTACTGTCCTTCCATGGAAAGGATTTCTCACAGGTCACCTCTCTGACAAGGTCCCGGCCGATCAGGCCCGGAGAGGCCTTGGCTTTTTCAATCAGACGATTTCGATCGAGGTCTTCCGTAGAAAGGACAGCTTTCATGGCACCCGCCAGGCGGATATGCTTGGTGATGGCGCGAGTATCCATGCCCTCCACCCCAATGATCCGGTGATGGATCAAGTAACCGGAAAGGGAATGGTTGCCACGCCAGTTGCTGAAGATGGGACTGTTCTCTTTGACGATGAACCCTTCTACCTTCGGGTCCTGGGATTCGATATCCTGTTGATTGATTCCGTAGTTTCCGATGAGCGGATAGGTCATGATGACGATCTGACCTTTATAGGAGGGGTCGGTGAGAATCTCCTGGTAGCCGGTCATGCTGGTATTAAAGACAACTTCTCCCGTCTTTTCTCCCAAAAAGCCAAACGACCACCCTTCAAATACAGCCCCATCCTCTAAGGCCAATACGGCTTTCTGTTTCGACTTCATTTGGAATCCTCGTTTAATTGAGGTGGCGTTCCGACATTATCGGAACGGGACCCTCTGACGCCCTCAATAAATGAGGGCGCTACAAATGTTAAATGGGTGAGGCACAATGGGGTCATAAAAAAAGACCCCCGATCCCGATTAAACAGGATCGAGGGTCCTTAGCTTGTTTCACTCGTTTGATCATAAAAATTTCTTCTGTTTGCTATTTTTCTAACACGCAGATTTCGGATTGTCAAGACATTGTTGTGAGCACCTGAAAGGTGTGTGTTAATCTTATGGAGAAGGCGAGATTGCTCCGTTCCACTCGCAAAGACAACCTCGTAAATCGGGACTGCGATCACATGTCAAGCGTACAAGTATACCTTCGTCTTGGTGGGTCTGGCCATCAGTTTTTCGATTTTTGCGTGAATCTTCTTCCTGTCCGGATTCTTCTCCCATGTCTTCCAGTCCTCAACGGTCTGCCAGGTGGTGATCACGATATAGTTATGCGGGTCGTCCTGTGCCCGAAGCGTTTCTCCTGAAATGTATCCCTTTGAGGGAATTGCTTTGGCTCTCAATTCCCTGAGCATTTTCGCAAAATTCGGTTCTTCACCCTTCTTGACCTTCCGATCGATAATGATCCTCACAGCCACGTTTCCCGCCTCCGATTTTCTTTGATGATACCAAGACTCTTTACAGAATTCAAGTAAAATTGTTTGGGTTGAGTTGGCATCGCCGTCTTGCCGAGGCCATCCCGCTTTTCTCTTCCTCTCCGTTCGGGGACACGAGCAAAGTACCCGAACCTTGGACTTAATGAATCGATCCCGCCTATCCGTTGTGGTCATGATCACTGTCGTCATGGTTCACGTATTTTAAACAACCTGCTTAAAATTCACCATTCACTTTTAATCGGGATCAGCTTCATCAGATACAGGTTTTTTTGAGCTCAAAAATAAACCTGTTATCCCAATAAGTTATAAACTTCAGATTTGAACATCACGATCTTTTATGGGTGGCATGAGGTTTGCTAAGCGTGTAAAGGATAATCGTCTCCCCGCAGTCACTGTTGATGTGTTTGATCTCGGCGAAAGAAGCTTGGATGTATGTTTCTGTTCGATGGGTCATTCTTTTTAAAGATGATTTGACAGCGTACTGAATTCACACCCTTTCATACAGAACCCTTGGAAGAGAGGGATTGACAAAGACCGCAACAGATTTTAAATTAATGTTAAATGACTGGGGACAAAGGGGTGAGGGTGCCGACAGAGAGGACGTCTAGCCAGGCGCCCTTTTTTTATGGACAGGGCCATGGATAAAGAAGCCGCAAGAATAGCTATTTTTTTCTGTCAGCGGGTTGACTCGGAGCAGGATAGAAACCGGCGCGTGATCGAAAAGGAATCAGGGTCGAGGATCAGGTTCTACCCCTTGCCGTGCAGTGGCCGGATAGATCCGCTTCAACTCCTGAGCGCCATAGAAGCGGGGGCAGACATGGTCTATCTTGTCACCTGTGGTGAGGGAACGTGCCGTTACCGGGAGGGGAACACCCGCGCTTGGAAGCGGTTGGCTTACGCCCGGGGGCTGATCGAGGAGATAGGTCTTGAAGGGGAACGGCTGGAGGTGATTCAGTCTAACGGGCAGAAGACCATCGACGAGATCACGCGATCCCTGCTTGCACGGGATATCCACATTGGTCCCTCTCCGCTGCGAGCGAAGCAATCGTAGTTCCGCTGATCTTTGTGCGGCCGAGTTCGTCTAACGATACAGGGAGGGTTAGAATATGATTACCGCCGAAAGAAAACCTTTGGCCGAAATCAAGGCGATGATAGCACCCTACAGGAAGATCTTGCTTGCGGGCTGCGGGACGTGTGTGGCCGAGTGCGCGTCCGGGGGCGAAAAAGAGGTAGGCCTTTTGGCTTCCCAGCTTCGCATGGACGCGAAGATCGAAGGGCGTGAGATCGAGATCAAAGAGATCACCCTTGATCGTCAATGTGTCTATGAATTTATCGACCAGCTGACCAGCCTCATTGACCAATATGAAGTCGTCCTTTCCCTCGGGTGTGGCGCAGGTGTCCAGGCGGTCGCTGAAGTCTTCCCAAGGCTCATCATCCTTCCTGCACTTAATACCACTTTTATTGGCGAGACCAGGGGAGGGGGTGTCTGGTTCGAGAACTGCCGGGCGTGCGGCGACTGTAAGCTTGGACTGTTTGCCGCTGTTTGTCCGATCACACGTTGTGCCAAGGGGCTTCTGAACGGACCCTGTGGAGGATCGAAGGGGGAGCACTGTGAGGTAGACCCTGATACACCTTGCGCCTGGCAGCTCATCGTCACCCGGCTCGAGGAGAGAGGCCGACTGGAATTCCTTGAAGAGGTTCATCCGCCAGTGGACTGGTCGAAGAGTCATGGCAAGGGACCGCGGAAAATCGTAAGGGAGGATCAAAAGAATTGAGAAAAGAGAGTCGACTCAAGAGGGTCTTATCGGAAGGACGATTTGCTGTCACCGCAGAATGCGGTCCCCCAAAAGGGGCTGATCCTGACGCGATACGAAAGAAAGGCAAACTACTGAAAGGGTGCGTTGACAGTGTGAACGTCACCGACAACCAGACGGGTGTTGTTCGGCTCTCCAGCCTGGCCGCCTGTGTGCTTTTGAGCGAGGAGGGGTTTGATCCGGTGCTTCAGATGGTGACGCGCGACAGGAATAGAATCGCTCTTCAATCGGATATCCTCGGGGCCTCTGCCCTCGGTATTCGGAATATCCTCTGCCTTTCGGGTGACCACCAGGTTTTTGGGAATCAACCTCAGGCGAAAGGTGTCTTTGATATCGATTCCATCCAGTTGATCCATGCGGCCCGCCAAATGCGAGACGACAGCTGTATCATCGGAGGTGAGAAGCTGACGCAACCTCCAGACCTTTTCATAGGAGCTTCGGAGAACCCCTTTGCCGAGCCGGCGGCCTATCGGGTGGCGCGGCTTGGGAAGAAGATAAGAGCCGGGGCCGATTTTATCCAAACACAGTGTATTTACAACCTGCGCCATTTTGAAGAATGGATGTCTCAGGTGCGGAACCGTAATTACGACAAGCGGGCATATATTCTCGGCGGGATCACGCCGCTCAAGTCAGCCAAGATGGCCGAGTATATGAGAAAGAACGTGGCTGGTATGGACGTCCCTGAGGAACTCATCACCCGGATGAAGTCCGTTCCTGCCAGCGATCAGCGGAAGGAGGGGATCAAGATTGCCGTTGAGACGATAGAAGCCCTTCGCGAGATGAAGGGCGTTTCGGGCGTACATATTATGGCCATCGAATGGGAAGAGATCGTTCCGCAGCTGGTTGAAGAAGCAGGCCTGATGCCGCGCCCCTCTTTTGGTGAAGAGTAAGTATGCCGCCAAAGTATCATACAACAACAACACCGGTGCCAAACCGTTTCCCGCTTGTCACACGCTCGGGTGTCATCGCATGGGAGGAGGGATGCCTTAAGTGCGCTCGCTGTGTGAAAAAGGACTGTGTTTATCTGGTATACCAAAAGCGTAACCTCGACTCCCGGCAGATGCTCGACTCGCTGGACAGTGCCTGCATGGATTGTTTTCGCTGTGTGCAGAATTGTCCTGCCCGCCTCATCCAGAAGGGGGTCAATCCCGTATACCGGTCGATTGGAGACCATTACTGGACCCCTGAAATCCTTTCGAGTCTCTGGTTTCAGGCGGAGACGGGTAAGATTCCCGTGTCGGGTGCTGGCTACGGTGGCCCCTTCGCCGGGCCCGGGTTTGATGCAATGTGGACGGACATGTCGGAGATCGTGCGGCCGACACGCGACGGCATCCATGGCCGGGAATACATCAGTACGTCGGTGGATCTAGGTCGGAAGCTGATGGCATTGGAGTTCGGTGCCAACGGTAGCGTCGTATCGGGCGTGCCCCCGCTTGTTGAGATACCGACACCCCTCATTTTTGACCTGCTCCCCTTTTCGCCGCCCAAAGAGCGCATTCTCAACGGACTCCTGCGTGCTGCATCCGGGCTGGAAACCTTCACCGTCGTGAGGGAGTCGGACTGGAGCCCTTCTTATGAAGAATACGTGCGCCGCACAGTGTTTCTGCTCGACAGAGGCGGCGCGGTAGCAAAGGAGCTTATCGACAAGCTCCGCATGGTGGAGATACCGGACGAGGCGGATGTGATGAAGTGGCAGGCTGCCCTTAAGAGGGTAAAGCCCGAGCTCGTCATCGCGATACGGATGCCTCTCAGTCCTGTCTCAGGCTCGCGCATCGAGGAACTGACGAAGGCGGGAATTGAAGTGGTTCATCTAGTGGCCAATCAGTTTGGTATGGAAGAGGCGAAAGAGCCACTTTTCGTGAAGGACCGTTTGAAGGAGATACACCTCAGCCTCGTCGACAGAGGACTCCGGGACCAGATCACGATCATTGCGGGCGGCGGGATCGCTATGGCGGAGCACATGGCCAAGCTGATCATCTGCGGTGCGGACGCGGTGAGTTGTGATATCCCGTTGCTGGTGGCGATGGAGTGTCGGGTTTGCCGGCGTTGCGCCCAAGGCATCTCGTGTCCTGTGGAGTTGGACCAGGTCGATCCAGCGTGGGCCCGCGGCCGTATAACAAATCTGATAAGCGGATGGCATAACCAGCTCCTTGAGATCATGGGAGCGATGGGCATGCGTGAAGTGAGACGATTGCGGGGTGAAATGGGTCGGGCCATGTTTTTTGAAGACTTGGAAAAGGAGTTCAGCGCTTTGGGCAGAAGGCAGAAGAGGATAGAAGGATGAGAGGCAGACGGAAGTTCCTATTTCCCGAGGCAAAGCCGGCTTCATCCCGGTTCCGGTACGCGTTGAACAAGTATCGTGTCAAGATCGACAATGGGTGTACCAACTGTGGGATCTGCGTCGAGGTTTGTCCCTACCGGGTTTACGCGAAGGGATCGAAAAAGCCGAGGACACCGTCCGAGCACCTTTGCGTCGGTCCCGGCTGTGAAAAGAACGCCTTCTTCTGCGTCCGAAGGTGCCCGGTGAATGCGATCACGGTTCAACTGAATCCATCTTTCGAGATTCTTGGCGACAAACGCTGGACGGGCGACCTCCTCGCCAGCACGTGGTACATGGCAGAAACGGGGAAGGTACCCTATCAGAACTTGAACTACAAGACGGGGGATTCTGGTGGCGGCTTCGACAAGCTGCGGCTCCTATACGCGGCGGATGGAAACGGCAAGAAGCCAAAAGGGTCGCCAAAGGATATCTCCCTTGCCATCATTCTCAACCGGTCAGGTGACAAGCGACCTAAAGTGATGATTCCTGTACCGTTCTACCTTGGCGGCATGTCGTTCGGATCCGTCAGCATCAATGCGATGCTCTCCAGGGTGAGGGCGGCAGCGGCCCTCGGGACCTTTTGCTCCACCGGAGAAGGCGGCTACCCTGACGAACTCATGCCGTATGATGACCACGTCATTACGCAGGTTGCCACGGGGCTTTTTGGAGTCAGGGAGGATACGATCCAGCGTGTGCGGATCGTCGAGTTTAAGTATGCCCAAGGGGCAAAGCCTGGTCTTGGCGGTCATTTGCTCGGCGACAAGGTCACGCCGGCGGTGGCGAAGATGCGGGAGGCCGTCACCGGAAGCGCGCTGTTTTCTCCCTTCCCCTTCCACAGCGTCTATTCCGTTGAAGATCACAAAAAACATGTAGACTGGATCAAGGCGATTAACTCGAACGCCCTCGTGTCGGTGAAAGTTTCCACGCCCACCGACGTCGATATGGTGGCCGTAGGGAGCTACTTCGCCGGCGCTCATATTATCCACTTGGACGGAAGCTACGGTGGCACAGGGGCCGCGCCAGACATCGCTAAGAAGAACATTGCGATGCCCGTCGAGTATGCGGTGCCCAAGGTCCATAAATTTCTTGAAGGTGAGGGCATCCGGAAGGGGATCACGGTCATCGCCAGCGGTGGCGTACGGAACGCATATGATGCCGCTAAGATCATTGCCCTCGGTGCGGATGGTGTCTGTCTCGGTACAACAGACCTGGTGGCGCTCGAGTGCATCCGATGCCATCACTGCGAGTCGGGCCGCGGCTGTGCACGGGGTATTGCGACCACAGACGACGAGCTGACCAACCTGATGAATCTCGAATGGGGTACACAGCGCATTGTCAATATGTACCTGGCTTGGAGCGAGCAGCTTCGCACGATTTTACGGCGTCTAGGAATGAAAAGCATTACTGAGTTAACTGGACGGACAGATGCTCTGGTCCACATTGACTATATGAAAGGAATCGAAATCAAGAGCGAATTAGACTAAGACGAAAGATTTTTGGATTCATACATCGAAAGGCCAGAATTCAGCCGGCAAGGAAAACCGAATGGCTGACGACAACATCGGGAAAACGTTATGAAGGAGTCAGAGGTCAGGGCAGTCTTGAATGCGCGGGCGCACCTGGCAGCCTGTGCACCCCCAAGGGGCTGCAAAGAGGCTGAGGAGGGCGGGTGTGGGGTTACCGGTTTCGCGTGCAGCGTCCCCGTCAGCGGCCGTCACATCATCGAACCCTCTGTGCAAATGCACAACAGGGGTAACGGCAAAGGGGGAGGTATCGCGGCCGTGGGCTTTGATCCCGGACAGATGGGCGTGAGCCGCACTGTTCTCGAGGAGGATTTCTGCCTCCAGGTATCGCTCCTGGACGAAGCCGTACGCCCTGAGATGGAAATGAAGTTCGTCAAGCCCCATTTCCGGGTGGACCACGAAGGGTTCCTCGAAACGGTGGATGATTATCGGGATGTACCCGGACTCGAAATGAAGCCGCCTGCGGTGATGCGCTATTTTGTGCGCGTGAAGCCGGAGGCTCTAGATTGGTTCAGCAAGGAACGCCATCTTGAGAAGCTGCCCATCGACAAGATTGAGGAAGAGTTTATTTATCAAAACAGTTTCCAACTGAACCAGGCATATTACAGCTCCCTGGGGGAGAAAAGGGCCTTCGTCCTTTCCCATGGCCGCAACATGATGATCCTTAAGATCGTTGGCTACGCAGAGCAGGTAGCCCAGTACTACAAGTTGGAAAACCTAAAGGCCCATGTGTGGATCGCCCACCAGCGTTACCCGACCAAGGGGCGGGTTTGGCACCCGGGAGGGGCTCATCCCTTCATCGGGCTCGATGAAGCTCTGGTCCACAACGGCGATTTTGCCAATTATTACTCGGTCACGGAGTATCTGCGGCAGCGGAACGTTTTCCCACTTTTTCTGACAGATACGGAAGTATCCGTCCTTGTTTTCGACCTCCTGAACCGGGTCTACGGCTATCCTCTGGAATATATCATCGAGTCGCTCGCCCCTACGACGGAAATGGACTTCGATCATCTGGCACCGGAAAAACAGCACATCTATAGGCAAATCCAAGCCACGCAGATTCACGGCTCGCCCGACGGACCATGGTTCTTTATCATTGCACGCAGTCTGGCCCGCGAGCGGAAGTTCCAGCTGATTGGCATCACCGATACGGGCATGCTCCGGCCGCAGGTCTTCGCGCTTCAGAAAGGCGACTTCCAGATAGGGCTTATTTGCTCTGAGAAACAGGCGATCGATGCCACCCTTGAGAGCCTGGCGAAGGAAGACCCGCGCTTTGGGACAGTAGCCGACCGTTACTGGAATGCCCGAGGCGGCAGTTATACCGACGGCGGAGCTTTCATCTTTACGGTCTCTGCCAATACCGACGGCAGCCAGAGCCTGTCGTGTACTGACAAGTTCGGCCGGGAGATCGCATTGACGGACCGGCCTCCATACGACTTCCACAAGACCGAGGTCGATTCACTCGACAAAGGGCTGAAAAGAGAGCTCTCAGACCTATTCCGCAAAGGCGATGCTCAGGCTGCCTTTTCTTACATGAAACAGGGCTTCGCAGCCTGGGAGTATGATAGGATTAGGGCCTTGCTGAGACAGCTCGCACGGCTGGCCGAGGAGGACGCTTCGAAAGGAACCGTCGTTGAAGTGCTGACACGGCTTCTCGACTGGCGTTACCCGATTGGAAACAAGAGACGCCGCTCGATCGCCCAGATGTTGATGAACACGCTCGATGCGATTTTCCGCGGAGTATCGCCGATCGAGAAGGCAAGCGGCAGCCGCTATGTGCGGATCAACTTCAAGAGCCGCAAGAAGCTGCGTGCGCCACAGGCAGGCGAGGAGGTTTTGATTTGCGATAGCCGCGATTTCCAACCCGAGGGCGACGAAACGTTGGCCCGCTATGCAAACGGTGCCTACGTTCTCGGCTGGAAGCAGTTCATCTGTTTTGGTTACCGAGGGCAACGATTCTGCGGTTGCTCGCTTGGGCCCAGAACGCAGGGTGTCCGGATTGATGCGTACGGTTCCACGGGTGACTACCTTGGCTCTGGCATTGATGGTCTGGAAATCCACGTACACGGAAATGCTCAGGACCAGCTTGGCCAGATCATGAAATCGGGCAAGCTCGTGGTACATGGGGATGTGGGGCAAACCTTTCTTTACGGGGCGAAGGGTGGCGAAATCTTTGTCCGGGGTAATGCGGCGGGGCGACCGCTCATTAACGCTGTCGGAAAACCGCGGGTGGTGATTAACGGGACTGCGCTCGACTTCCTCGCAGAGTCTTTCATGGCCGGCGATCCGTATAAGGGCGGCGGCTTCGTGATCTTGAATGGAATGACTTCCGACGATGACGGCAACGTGATCCCCCTCGACGCACCGTATCCTGGTTCCAACCTCTTCTCACTCGCCTCGGGTGGGGCCATATTCGTCCGCGATCCACACAACAAGCTGGTAGCCGAGCAGTTGAACGGCGGTGAGTTTTCAGCCTTCACGGAAAGAGATTGGGAACTTATTCTGCCGTACCTGAGGGAGAACGAGCGGCTTTTCGGTATCTCCATAGACGAGCACCTTCTGATGGTTGACGGCGTGAGGAAGCGGCCGAATGAAGTCTTTCGCAGGATTCAGGCGGTGAGGCTGGCAGTGCTGACCGGAAAAATGGAGCAGGCTTCTCTTGAAGAATGGGAAGATTGACGTTTCTCACTGCTGCCTTACGTCTTGACACCGCGTCTCCTCATCCACTGGTGGAAGAAGTCAATTTGTTCCTCTCCCTCTCACCTCATTAGATTTCGGTTCATCTATTCGGGGCTGTTATTCAAGGGGTTCTTTATTGTAACGATGAATCCCCTCCCGCAGCGGGAGGGGATTCATCAAACCAGAAGGGCCCGACGATAAAGGCACGGGAAGGGGCGGCTACAGGATCGGAAGATATTTTTCCAGTTCAAACTGGGAAACATGAGTCCGATATTGATCCCATTCGATTTTTTTGTTCTCAATAAATTTTTGGAAGATATGATCTCCCAAGGTTTCCTTCACGAGTTCGCTCTTTTCGGTCAATTGAATTGCTTCAGCTAGGCTTCCGGGAAGGGAATCGATTCCGTGTTTCTTCCTTGACGCCTCAGACATCTCAAAGATATCTTCTTCAACGGGAGGGGAAAGCTCATACCCCTTTTCGATCCCTTTCAAGCCTGCTGCGAGCATCACCGCAAAGGCTAAGTAAGGATTGCAGGCCGGGTCAGGCGACCGAAATTCAATCCGCGTGGCTTTCTCTTTTCCCGGCTTATACATGGGAACTCGAACGAGGGTAGACCGGTTTCTGCGGGCCCAGGAGATATAGACGGGCGCCTCATAGCCTGGGACGAGCCTCTTGTAAGAATTCACCCATTGAGAGGTGATCGAGGTGATCTCCTTAGAGTGTTTTAAGATCCCGGCGATGTAAGACTTGGCCATCTTCGAGAGATGAAATTCGTCTTTCGGATCGAAGAAGGCATTTTTATTGCCCTTGAAGAGGGATTGGTGAGTATGCATTCCGCTTCCGTTCTGTCCAAAGATGGGTTTGGGCATGAAGGTCGCATAGACCCCGTGCTTCATGGCAATCTGTTTGACGACGAGCCGATACGTCATCGCATTATCTGCCATGGACAGGGCATCGGTGTATCGAAGGTCGATTTCATGCTGGCTGGGTGCCACCTCATGGTGGCTGTATTCCACATGAACCCCCATGGCCTCCAGAGTCAGGATGGTCTCTCGCCGAAGCTCTGTTGCAACGTCGAGAGGAGTGAGATCAAAATACCCTCCCTCGTCGAGAGTGAACGGTTTGCCTTCACTGGACTTGAAGTAGAAATATTCCAGTTCCGGACCGACATAGAAGGTATAACCAAGATCCTCTGCCTTCTTAAGATTCCTCTTCAGTACCCATCGGGGATCGCCTTTGTATGGGGTTCCGTCCGGTTCGTAGATATCCGCGAACATCCTCCCCACAGCATTCTCTTTCGGTCTCCAGGGAAGGATCCTAAAGGTTTTCGGATCGGGCTTGGCGATCATATCGCTCTCGTCGATGCGGGCATATCCCTGAATGGAGGAGCCGTCGAATCCCATTCCCTCTTCGAGAGCACCTTCCAGCTCGTCGATGGTGATGGCAAATCCTTTCAAGACCCCGAGAACGTCCGTGAACCAGAGCCGAATAAACTTAACGTCATTTTCCTTTGCCAGCTTCAGAACATTTTGTTTCTCTTTATCCATCCCTTCCTCCTTTAACACACTCAGTTAGAGAACATCCCGATCTGTCTTTTCCAAACTGGTACAGGCGCACTAGATAAATCGTCGCCCTCTTCACCATTACCCTCCTCCCTGGCGGGGGAGGGTAATGGTGGGGGAGAAAGATTTACCGCGTTTGTATTAAGGTTTGATTATATTAACTTGATACCACTCTTAAATATCAAAGTAAAGATAAAATTCATAGGGGTGGGGGCGAAGCCTGACGGCATCAATCTCTTTCTCCCGTTTATACTCGATCCAGACATCAATGACATCCTGGGTAAATACTTCCCCTTCAAGAAGAAACTTATGGTCTTTTTCAAGGGCATTCAAGGATTCTTCAAGAGATCCTGGTACGGTCCTAACTTTTTCTTTGTCTTTACCGGTCAGGTGGTAGGTGTCTTTGTCCATGGGTTCTCCCGGATCAATCTTATTCTTTATACCATCAAGACCCGCCATAAGCATGGCCGGGAAGGAGAGATAAGGGTTGCAAGTATTATCCGGTGGCCGGAATTCGATCCGCTTGGTCTTTGGATTTTCAGAATAAACAGGGATTCGAATGGCTGCACTTCTATTTCTTTGTGAGTAAGTGAGATTGACAGGGGCTTCGTATCCTGGGACCAATCGCTTATAGGAGTTGGTGGTGGGCGCACAGAAGGCCATTAAAGCATCCGCATGCTTTATCAGCCCTCCGATATAGTATTTTGCCAACTGACTGATGAGGGCGTATCCTTTGGGATCGAAAAATACGTTTTTTCCTTTTTTGAACAAACTCTGATGGGTGTGCATGCCGCTTCCGTTGTCACCGAAAAGAGGTTTTGGCATGAACGTAGCTACCTTGCCGTGTTTTCGAACCAAATTCTTCACAATATATTTATACATCAGGCAACTGTCGGCCATCTTGACCAGGGTGCCGAATTTCATATCAATTTCTGCCTGACCGGCGGTGGCGACTTCATGATGATGAACCTCAATGGGAATACCAGCCTTGATCAATGTTAGAATGATCTCGCTTCGCAAGTCCTGCTGGGAATCATGAGGGGGAACAGGAAAGTATCCCTCTTTGTATCTTGGTTTGTAACCCAGGTTCGGTTTTTCATCCCTCCCCGAATTCCACTCTCCCTCGACTGAATCAATAAAATAATAACCGGAGTTCTCTGTTTGATCAAACCGGATATCGTCAAAGATGAAGAATTCCATCTCCGGTCCCCAATAGCTTGCATCTGCAATCCCAGAATCCACTACAAACTTTTCTGCTTTTTTTGCAACATATCTTGGATCCCGGGTATAAGGCTTTTTGGTGATAGGATCGAAAATATCACAGATAATACTCATGGTTGGAATTTCGCAGACCGGATCCACGACGGCCGTTGTGGGATCCGGGATTAAAATCATGTCACTCTCCTGGATTTTTTGAAACCCACGGATACTAGAACCGTCAAATCCTATTCCCTGCACAAAGATGCTATCCGTAAGGTCATCCATTTCTGAAAGTTCTGTGACGGGCATCGAGAAATGTTGCCACAATCCCGGGAGATCATTAAACTTCAAATCGACGATTTGAACACCGCTTTCCTTGATCATCTTCAAAACATCTTTGGGACTCATGTGTGGCTCCTCCTTTATCATGAAATTTTGATGTGATTAAAAAAGCGCCCCGTTACGGAGACACCTTTATCAATCCAATACAGCGCCGTATCGCATGACGGAAAGAGCAAATTATGTGCCATGATTACATACCTATGTGGATGAATTTCAGTTCTATAACTTGTTGAAAACACATGAATTCACTTCGGCGAAAAAAGATTGATCCTTCAAAGCCGGATTTAGGATTAAAAACTGATGATGCATTTTAGACAGGCTGCTGAAAAAAAGACAAAAAATCCAATATTCGGACGTAAGGTATAAAAGGATTGACAAAGGCGAACTGTTCTCATAGATTTAAGAAAAAGGTCAAATCGCAAGATTTGGGAGAAGAACTCTATGGGACTCGATAAATTTTTGGAGCTGACGAAGAAACTGGATTCAAAAAAGAAAGGGAAGAAAGAAGAGCTGGAGAAGTTTCAAAAATTCTTTGAGCGATTTCATCTATTGAACCGGGCACACTTAGATAAAGAGACCTTTGAGAAGGCTCAGGGCTCTATCTCATCCATGGCAGAGGCGGTTGCAAACACTATCCAATATTTAGACGCTGAGATTACTCGGCTGAGAAATAAAAGGATGAAACTACCTCTTGAAAATGTCGAATTGGGTGAGCTGCAAAAAATCCAGACCAAAAATGAGATGTTGATGAAAGACTATCTGGCTGGAGAAAGAGCCTGATGCGGTCCATTCGGGAAATCTTAGAATCCAAGAGCATAGCGGTCGTCGGAGCATCGAGAGACCCGGAGAAGCCGGGAGCCCAACTTCTTAAGGTTCTAAAGAGGGTCGGATATCAGGGCCGGGTGGCAGGTGTGAATCCACAGGGAGGGGAAGTCTTCGAAACCCATTTGTATCGCAGCCTGGAAGAAGTCCCTTTCCCCGTTGACCTTGCGGTCTTACACATTCCCCCACGATTGATTGCTGAAGCTTTAAGGGAATGCGGCCGCAAAGGTGTAAAAGGGGTGGTCATTTCTGCAGAGGGGTTTGCGGAGGTTGGCCCACAGGGAGCAAAATACCAGGAGGAGGTAAGAGACATCCTCCGGTCGACGGGCATGAGAGGGTTTGGTCCTAATACCTTAGGGTTGGTGAACACGGCAAACGGATTGACCACTTCCTATTTCGCCACTCCCCGAATGATGAAGCCCGGGCGTATTGGATTTGCTGCCCAATCCGGGATTTTCATAGGAGCTCTCCTCCGGTATTTGAGCTCCTTCGAAGGTTGCCAGCTTTCCAAAGGTATCGGGCTGGGCAACAAAGCAGATGTGAACGAATCCGAAGCCCTTTCCTATCTGATGGATGACGGGCAAACGGAAATAATCGGGATGTACCTGGAGGATCTCCGGGACGGGCGCCTATTTTTGGAAACGGCAAAGAAGGCAGTGGCCAAAAAGCCGGTGCTTATTATCAAAGGGGGACGAACTCAGGAAGGAGGCCGGGCCATGGCCTCCCATACTGCCAGCATGGCGGGGGAAGACGCCGTGTTCGATGGTGCAATGCGCCAGGCAGGGGTCTTGCGGATGACCGGAATCGATGAATTCATTCGGACCATGAAGGGGTTTTTGAACATGCCCCTTCCTCGGGGAAAGCGACTTGCTTTTGTTACCTACAGCGGCGCACAGGCCATCATGAGCATCGATGCCGCCATCGGATATGGGCTACACGTGGCCCTTCTGGGGGAGGTGACGCGGGGAAAGATTTCCAGGGTGATCGCCACCCCTTCCAAGACCGGAAATCCTGTGGATCTTTTTCCGGACATGCTGACTCACGGATTTGAAAAGACCTCTATGGAGATTTTGAAGGCCCTTTTGGAAGATGACGAGGTGGACGGAATTATCTGGATTTCCTTTGCCAACAGGGGGCCTGAAATCTATCAACCTATGGCAGACCTCCTTCTGGGGCAGCGCCCCAAGCCGGTCTTCTTCTCTCTTTTGGGAAGCAAAAAAGACAAAGAGGCCTGCGAGGGTTTTCTGGAAGGAAACCGCCTTCCATGCTACGATTTTCCGGAGCATGCCGTTCAGGTCTTCGCCCATATGTGGGGATATCGCAAGGCGAGGGAAAAGAACGAAGCGGCTGAAGGCATAGGGCGGAAAGCATAAGGCGTAAGTGGTGGGTAGAGAGTTAGGGGAGTAGTACGATCTTTCCTAATGCCGTTGCTTCCATAATCCTTCGGTGAGCACGGGGTGCATCCGTCAGCGGCATTTCTTGGCCGATGACCGGCCGCAGCGTGCCATTCTCCAGACCGGCACCAATGGCAGCATGGTGTGGGCTTCACGGAATAGAGTCCTGCCCGGATGTAAGTATCTACCGGGTTAACTCCTACGGCTTGTATTCTCACCAGAACCTGTCCAGGGCCGCACTTGGGGTCTGACACCTCTTCAAGCCGCATCACTTCCGGCTCGCCCAACTCATGAACGCGGATCGCTTTCATTCATCCCTTCCTTTCAGGGCCATTTTTTTGAGATATCTCGTACTTCGGGAAATCGGTATAGCCTGCCTTGTCGAAGGAGTACCAGACCTTCATGTCCGCTGGCGGATTCAATGGCCAGCCATTCGCAAAACGCTCCACAAGGTCCGGATTACTGATGAACGGTCTGCCAAAGGAGATCAGGTCTCCGTAGTGTTGCCGGATTGCCGTTTCCGCCGTTTCCTGGGTGTAGCCAGAATTTCCCATCAGCGGGGCTTCGAAAACCCCCCGAAACTCTCTTAATGTAATTGGGGGACCGAGTCCATGAGAGCCAAATGCAAGACCATCCACGACATGGAGGTAAGCGATCTTGTGACGGTTAAGTTGTTTTGCGACATAAGGAAAAGTTTCACGGAAATCGGGTGAACCCATGTCGTTGAAACTTCCGTTTGGCGATATGTGCACACCAACCCTGATAGAGGTCCAGACAGCGGAAACCGAGCTCACGATCTCGTCCAAAAATCGATACCGATTCTCGAGGCATCCTCCATAGCGGTCCGTTCGATGGTTCGTCTTGGACTGTAAGAACTGGTCAATCAGATATCCGTTGGCCGCGTGTATTTCTATGCCGTCGAATCCGGCGGATTTGGCCCGCTCTGCGGCACGTAAGTAGTCTCCTACGATTGCCGTGACTTCCTCCGTTTCGAGTGCCCGGGGCGTCTCGTACGGCTGCTTACCAATAGGGGTGTGAATATAATCCTCGGGGATTTTGATAGCAGAGGGGGCGACCGGAAGTCCTTCCCTTTCGTGAAAGCTGCTGTGCGAAGCGCGGCCGCAGTGCCAAAGCTGCAAGAAGATCGGTGCCCCCTTGGCATGGACCACATCCACCACCAATCTCCAGGCTTCGGCTTGTTCATTCGAATAGATTCCGGGCGAGTTCAGCCAACCGATACCCTGTGGCGAAATCACCGTGGCTTCTGTGATGATAAGCCCGGCCGAAGCCCGTTGCGTATAATACTCCGCCATTAAGGAATTGGGCAGACGCTCCTTGCCGGCTCGAGATCGGGTCATGGGTGCCATCGCCATTCGGTTTTTTAACGACAGTCCGTGCAGGTCAAAAGGGCTTAGAAGAGTTGTGTTTGTACTATTAGCCATAGGCCTCCCATACCTAACTAGTACCTAACTAGGGCTGACACCCCCGTTCAAACAAGCCGGTATCCTGCCTTCTTCCATGCTTCCACGCCGCCGTCAAGGACTTTCGCGTTCTTATACCCCATCCCACTGTAATTGGCTGCCAGACCGGCAGCCGCCCCGTCATCCGGTCAGGCACAATAGAAGTTTATTTCCTGATCCTTTGATAAAGATGGAAGCTTCGACCTGAACTCATTGAAGGAGATGGCTCCCTCAAGGTGAAGGGCCTTGAACTTTTTGTCGTCTTGGTAGGCACAGACAACGATGGCGGCGCCTGCCTTCAATTTCTCGTAAGCCTCTTTCGGGCTGACTCGTTCGGGTTCTGTCATGACGCGTCCTCCTCTCATTCCGTAACGTTGGCAAGGGATGCCTTGAGCCGATAACAATCTTTAGTCTACGGAATAAAAGGTGGACATGGAATAAGGTGAGCACTTTATTTTCTTCAAGAAAGGGGTGTATTTCTAGGCCGGACGGCCCTAAGAAGAATCCGGATCAAGGAAGGCTGTCTTCTCGCGGAGCGAGACGGGAGAGAACGGTTCTTTTAAGCTGGTCGGTTCTGTTCTTTTCTCTTATCTTTTCTCCCCACTCGTCCTGAACGTAGAAGACATCTATGATGCGGTTGCCTAAGGTTGAGATTCTTGCAAAGTGGATATTACAGCCGTGTTCGGTCAATGCCTGCGTGACGTCGTAAAGGATACCCAATCGGTCTTGCCCCATGACCTCGACGATGGTATAAAAGTCAGAGTCCACATTATTGACCTTTACTTCTTGCGGCACCCTGGGTATAACTTTTTGCTTGATCCCGTTTAAATCTTTCCTTTTAGAAAGAAGATCTCTCAGAGAGACTTTTTCGGCCAGGATTTCTCTTAAGTCGTCCCTGAACTGTTGAAGACGCCGTTCCATACTTTTCGTCGCATCTTCCACCCAAAACGTATCCAGAACAATGCCGTTTCCCCACGTATGAACTTGGGCCTCGAGGATATTCAAACGATTCAAAAACATCGAACCCGTCATCTTTGCAAACAGTCCGTACCGGTCTTTCGTACATATCGTGACCTTTGCCTGGATTTCCTTTTCCGTCTCCCATTCCACCAACAGAAGCTCGTTCTCGATGGAACGGGCCATACCGATATGGCGGGCGATCTCTTCTACGGAGTAACAGGACAGGTAGCGGTCCGGAAGATGCTCAGCGTATTCAGAAACGGTTTGTTGCGGGAGAGAGACACGAAGCTTCTGGATGATCTCCTCCCTTCTCAAAAAAGGACCAGCCATGGCGCCCTTTTCAAAAAAATGGGAGGTCTTTAGAAATAGCTCCATCAGGAGGGTGCTCTTCCAGGAGGTCCAGGTCTCGGGCCCGACGGCTTTAATGTCGGCAAAGGCCAAAAGATAGAGCATTCTTAGTCGACGGATATCTCTTACCTCGTCAGCAAACCGCAGGATCACCTGCTCGTCATGAAGGTCTCTGCGGAAAGCCGTTTCGATCATAAAGAGGTGGAGGTTTACTAAGAATCCCATCAATTCCCGGCCTTCCGCGGGAAGTCCCATTCGATCTCCAATCCGCTGAACCATTTCCTTGCCGACGGAAGAATGGTCTCCCTTCCCCGCTTTACCGATGTCGTGGAGAAGGGTTGTTAAGAAGAGAATCTCCGGATTTTCTATCTCCCCGATGAGGGATGTGAGCAAAGGATGGTCTTTCTGGTAAAGGCCGCCTCTCAATTTTGTCAGCTCCTCTACTGCCAGGAGGGAATGGATATCCACAGGATGGACGTGATAAAGGTCATAATGCACCCTCCCTTCAATCTCTGAGAACTCGGGAATATAGCGCGAAAGCAATCCCAGTTCGTGCATCTTCTTTAAGATGGCGTCCACACCGTCCCCTTTCTTCAAGATCGAAAGGAAGGTCTGATTGACCTCCTCCGAACCCCTAAAACGATCGTCGACAAAAGGGAGGGCCTCCATCACTGCTTCCTCCATCCGAAAATCCATGTGGGTTCGGTAAGTCTGGCAATGTTTAAAGAGAATCATCAATTGTGAGGGATCCCTCTTGAAGGTCACGGGATCAAAAAGATGGAGTTCTCCATAAGCCATTCCGAAATTCTCGTCAATCTTCTTTCGCCGGAGAAAGAAGAAGGGTTTCTTCGCCCAAGAGGGTTCGTGAAGGGTCCGCTCGAGGATATCATAAACGAAGTTTGAGATCCTCTGCGTGGAAAGATGATATTGTCTCATCATTTCCTCGACGCCTTCCGTCCCCGTAGAAAGGCCAAGGACCGGCGCGATTTTTTCTTGCAACTCGAAAGTAAGATGGTCTTGTTTTCTCCCGCTGAGAAGATGGAGCTGGTTTCTGACCGACCAAAGAAACTGCAGACTTTTCTCCAGCATTCGGGAGTGATCCGGGAAGAGAATCGAATCCCAACGATCCGTTTTGTATTTCGCCCTGATGATCCACCGGCCAATCTGAAAGTCTCTCAGTCCTCCTTCTCCTTCCTTGATGTTGGGCTCCAGGGCATAAGCAGGGTCTTCGTATTTCTGGCTGCGAAGCTTAAGGTCTTCTGCTAGAGCCTCCGCGAATTCTTGGACTTTTCGGTGAAGAATTTTTTTCGTGAAGAGACCGTAAAGCTTCCTAAAAAATTCGTATTCCCCGTCGAGATATCGTCCGTCGATCAAGCCCGTTTTGATATGCAAATCCGATTGAGCCATCCTCAGGCATTCGTTGATGGACCTCGAGCTGCAGCTGACCTCCAGCCCCAAGTCCCAAAGGGGGTAAAGGATCTTCTCGACGAGAGGAGGGAGGTCCTCTTTTTTGGATGAGTCGTATAAGAGGAGCAGATCGACATCGGAGTAAGGAGCTAGTTCGGCCCTTCCGTATCCTCCCACGGCGATGAGGCAGACCGATGGGGCCGAAACTTGGGTTTGTGCTTTTTGGAAGGCCTTTCTCACGAGGCCGTCCACGATGTCGGCATGTTGACGAAGAAATTCCCTGGGGGAGGAGTGAGGGGATACAGCCTGGGCCATCAGATTTTTCGTATCGATGAGCCCGTTTCTGGTCATGCCCAACTCAAATTGCATCTCTTCCGCGCTCTCCGGTTCGGATTCGAATCACCTCTTCGACGGGTGCAAGAAAGATTTTTCCGTCCCCGATCTTTCCTGTTTTGGAACTCCGCTCAATGACTTCGATCACCTGATGGACCATCTCGTCGGTAATGACCAACTCTATCTTGACTTTGGGCAGAAAATCAATCTTATATTCTGCCCCCCGATAGACCTCCGTATGGCCTCGCTGTCTTCCAAAGCCCTTGACCTCGGTGACCGTCATTCCTTGGATACCGATTTTGGTGAGTGCGTTCTTTACTTCGTCCAGCTTAAACGGTTTGATAATCGCCTCAATCTTTTTCATCTTGCCTCCTGCCCCTCATCCTTCCCCTCTCCCCTTGGGGGAGAGGGGAAGGATGAGGGGGTTGATTAAAAAGAATACCCGGCTTCTCCATGCTGACTTAAATCCAGACCATTCACCTCTTGCTCTTCGCTTATTCTCAAACCCATCGTCCAGTCGAGCACTTTCAATATAATCAGCGTTACCACGAAAGAATAAACCCATGCAGAAACCACACTGAGTGCCTGAATCCCCAAAAGGGAAGGATTGCCGAAAAAGAGGCCGTCGTTTCCCGCCGCATTGATTGCTTTCGAAGCGAATAATCCCGTGGCCAATGCGCCCCAGGTTCCTCCCACCCCGTGGACCCCAACGACATCGAGGGAGTCATCGTATCCGAGTTTGGACTTAAGGTTAATGGCAAAATAGCAGACGACGCCTGCAGCGAGTCCGATGATGATAGCCGGTACGGGGCCCACAAACCCTGATGCAGGCGTAATCGCTACCAGTCCGGCCACTGCGCCTGAAGCTGCCCCCAGAACCGTTGGTTCACCCCGATAGGCCCACTCCGCTGTCATCCATGAGAGGGCTGCCGCAGCGGTGGAAATATGGGTCACGACAAAAGCGGACGTTGCCAGAGACCCCGATGCCACCGCGCTCCCGCCATTAAACCCGAACCAGCCAAACCAGAGCAGTGCCGCACCCAGAAGCGTCAAGGTCAGGTTATGAGGAGGCATGGCTTCCTCACCATAGTTTCTTCTCTTCCCGATGACCAGAGCCGCCACGAGTGCTGCCACTCCTGAGCTGATGTGTACGACAAGTCCTCCGGCAAAATCAAGGACTCCGAGATTCTTGATCCAACCCCCTGTCCCCCAAACCCAGTGTGCAAGAGGATCATAAACAAATGTGGCCCACAGGACGAGGAAGACGAGGTAGGTCCTGAATTTAAACCTTTCCGCGAATGCGCCGGTGATCAGGGCGGGAGTGATCACAGCGAACATCATCTGAAAGATCATGAATGCCTGATGGGGAACTGTGGCGGCATATTCGGGATTGGGGTCGAGACCGACACCTCTCAGCGCGACCCAGCCGAGACTTCCGATCACGTGGCCGATATCAGGACCAAAGGCAAGGCTATATCCATAGAGAACCCACTGCATGGTGATGACCCCGAGGGCGATAAAGCTCTGCATGATCGTCCCCAAGACATTTTTTGTTCTCACCATGCCTCCGTAGAAGAGGGCAAGCCCCGGCGTCATCAGCATGACGAGAGCAGTGGAGATGAGCATCCAGGCCGTATCCCCGGTGTCTACTTTGGCTGGCGAGGAAGCCGGTGCCTCGGCAAAGGCAACTCCAACAACGAACAGACTCATCATCACAAATAACCATAAAAACAGAAATTTTTTCATCTCACCCCTCCTATGAAAAGTTTCTGAATTTCCTTCATGCCACCCGAAGCTGTGCGGGCGGACAAGACTATCTCTAAAGTTTTACAACCGCGGTTACGCCCGCCCTTTGTACTGCGGGCAATTTCTCACACCTTCCCCTGTCCGCGAAGGAAAGGGAAGCGCGAGGGTGAGGGGGGGCAGTCTACTGTCCAAAGAAGTTGGTGAAAAAGCTTATTCCCCTCCTGATCGATGTTTCGATCTTCATTTCGGTCTCAGTCATGATCTCGGCCTTTGAAAACGGAGGCGGAGGCTGACAGCCCTTAATCTCTTCTTCGTATGTTTCGAGCCACTCCCGGATCATTTTTTCGGTCACTTCGAGATGGAATTGAAGGCCGTAAACTCTTTCTCCGTATCGGAAGGCTTGATGAGAGATGGGAGACGAAGTGGCGATGAGCTTCGCCCCGTTCGGAATTTCAAAGGTATCCTCGTGCCATTGAAGTACGGGGAATGTCTTCGGAAGATCGGACAACAGAGGATCCTTCGAGCCTATCCTTGTCAATGAGACATCGTACCATCCGATCTCTTTCACAGGGGCCTTGAAAACCTTCGCCCCGAGGGCCTTGGCGATCAATTGAGCTCCGAGGCATATACCCAAGATTGCCTTCCCTCTCTGGATCGCCTCTTTAATAGAAATGTCTTCCTCTTTGAGGAAAGGATAGCGATCCTCCTCATAAACGTTCATCGGCCCTCCCAAAAGGACGAGGTGGGTGATGTCTTCAAGGTTTGGGAAACGGACGCAGGGTTTGAGATTGAGAATTTGATATGGAATTCTCCCCTGCTTCAGGCAATGCTCAATTAATCCTGGGCCCTCGACATCGATATGTTTAATAATCAAGGCATTCATATCGAAATATGTTTCGTGTTTGTGAATAGTGTGAGTGATTGGTGTTACGGATCACGAATCACCACCACTCGCCACTTTTGCTGAGCAATCCTTATGCCAATCGAGAAAGCTGGAATAGATTGAAGACTTCAGTGAGAATTATCGAATAGTTGCAGACGAGAGAGGCCCTACTTTTTAACCCTTACCAGATCCGTACCAGAGCAGATTTCTAGATGAAATTTAGGCAGCGTGTCGAGAAACAACCAACTGGTATATGGGGATGGTGGAATAATGGAGTGTTCGAATATTTGGTGGTCCATTTTTCCTATTTTACCCAATATTTCAGTGTTCCACTATTCCATTATTCCACCTGTCATAGTTAAATGGCATCCTTGCCGCGTTCACCGGTTCGGATTCGAATGACTTCTTCGACAGGAAACAGAAAGATCTTGCCATCCCCGATTTTTCCTGTTTTGGCCGCCCTCTCGATGGTCTCGATGACTTGATTAACCAATTCGTCGGTAATGATGATTTCGATCTTGGATTTGGGGAGAAAATCGGTCTTATATTCTGTTCCACGATAAGTTTCCGTATGGCCTTTCTGTCTCCCGAATCCCACAACTTCAGTCATCGTCATTCCCTGAACGCCGATTTTGGTCAATGCATTCTTCACTTCATCTAACTTAAAGGGTTTTACAATCGCCTCAATCTTTTTCATCTTGCCTCCTTCTGTTGACTTGTTTTTATGGGGTTTTTATGGCAAATTTCGAAATTATGCTATCCCTTTCAAAGGAACTTTGCAAGATATGTTAGAAATAGGAACAATTTTTGAAAACAGGTATAAGCTGCTCGCCCCTTTAGGTCATGGGGGATTCGCCAGCGCCTTTCTGGCAGAAGACATTCGCTCCAACGAGAGGGTCGTGATCAAGATCCCTGACCTTTCGCAACTGGGAGATCCCGCTATTTATGAACGTTTCAGGCGGGAAATGGCGATCGGTAAATTGTTGAGCCATCCCGATTTGCCGACGACCCTCGCAATTTCAGAAGGGACACCTCCTTATCTGGTCTTGAAATACATTGAAGGCGAGTCCTTAGCAAGAATCCTGAATGAAAAGGGCAGGTTCCCTATCGATCAGACTCTCTTCATGGTGACGAACCTCCTCGATGCGTTGTACTACTGCCATCAGAAAGGCGTGTATCATCGAGATCTAAAACCGGAAAATCTCTTGCTGGCCTCCGATGGCCATTTAAAGATTATCGATTTTGGAATTGCCTTCATGGAAGGCGCACCGCGGGTGACCTGGCGGGGTTTTTCCGGTCTTATGGGAACTCCCGAGTATATGGCACCCGAACAGATCAAAGGAGAACGGGGCGGCGCTAGCACCGATATTTATGCCATGGGCTGCCTCACGTATCACCTTCTGTCCGGAACCCCTCCGTTCACCGGCGATAATCCTTTCACGATCATGTTTCAGCATATGACCGATCATCCTAAACCATTAACCATAATATTGCCGAACCTACACCCAGGAATCTGGGCCGCCATTCTGAGATCCTTACGGCGCCGTAAAGAGGAACGCTACGCCTCTGCACGGGAGATGGCGGATGACTTGCGCCACCCTGAAAAGGTCGATCTTAAATGGATAGACGAACCTGATCCTCCGATGGCGGCGATTCTTCCCACTAAACGAACCAATTGGTTGGTCATCGCCGGATCTGTCTTGATCGCCATTGTCCTCACGCTTTTGTTACTTTTTCTGAAAAGACATTAGACGGGCTGCTTGCATTGAAATTTAATAAGTGACGGATCAGCTTCTTGGTGCATACATAATGATTCCTACACCAATGAGCGTGATAGCGCCTCCGAGGAGATCTAATCCATCAGGTGCGACCTTATCGACTTTCCATCCCCATAAAATTGAAAGAGCGATGAAAACTCCACCGTAAGCAGCATAGACCCGTCCAAAATTGGCAGGCTGCAGGGTGAGAATCACGCCAAAAAGGAAGAGAATGATGACACCCGTAATCGCAAACCCAAAGCTCTTGCCTTCCCGTAGCCAGAGCCAGACGAGATACCCCCCGCCAATTTCGCATAATCCAGCCAGAACAAAATAGAAGATCGATTTAATGTTTTCCACTTAAGAGCCTTTTCTCCGATTCCGCAAATACAAGCTGGGTAGCGTTCCCAATGGAATAGGTAAAGTGAACATATGATCCATCCTAACATGGCACTTGATTCACTCCTACCGTCAGAATGGTCATGTTGTCGTAACCGCCGCGTCTATTGAACTCGGCGATCAATTGGATCAGTCTGTTTTCGGATGGGCCCTGCTCCAATAAAAATAATTTAAGCTCTTCCGCGGTCGCATGTTCCAAAATACCATCGGTGATCAAGCAGAAAAGATCTCCTGGTTTAACGAATCCTGAATCGAAATCCTGCATTAACAGGGGTCCGTCACCGAGCGCTTTCAACAGAACATTCCTGTTGGGATGGGCACGGGCGTCTTCCGCCGTGATTAATCCCAGCCGCACGAGTTTCGCCACAAAGTTATGATCCTTGGTGAGCTGGAAGATTTTATTGTCGCGCACCAAGAGAATCTTCGAATCGCCCACGTGGTTGATGAAAAACCGGTTTTGTTTGAGCAGAAGGGCGGTTAACGTACATTTCATGTTACGTGTAGAGGCGTGGGTGATGGATAAGTCGTAAATATGCAACGCGGCTCGTTGAAAGGCGCTCTTAAACCTATTCGGTATTTTTCTTGTAAGATCGCCGAAGTAATATTCTTGGAGCAGGACATTAACCGCTTCTGCGCTTGCGACCTGTCCGGCCGCACTTCCCCCCACACCGTCTGAGACTGCGAACAGACTGCCCCATGCGTCCTTCAAATTGGTCTCAGTGGGGACGAAATATCCGAAGTAATCTTCATTATTAAGCCGAACACATCCCTTGTCTGAGAGTCCGGAAACCAGTAACGCATCCGTTGGGTATTTTTTTTGCAAAGACGAGTCGCCCATCATAGCGGCACCAAAGGCAAGAAGGCTCTTGCTCTTGCAGAGCCTTCCCGCCTCACGATTTGAGTTGGGATGATCTCAGTTCAATTCTATTTCTGTATAGCGGGTTCCCCAATGACTTTACGCCCTGACTGGGCCCTCTGAACAATGACATACCCAATGCCAATCACCAACCACACGGCGGCTCCTATGATTGACATGAATGCGGCAGTTTTAGTGTCGCCGCCCCCGACAACGCCTAGATAGATGACCGTCACCAACATGGCAATGTTGGCTATGGCCCCTAAGATCGGCACCACAATATGCGTAAACGCATTTCGCTGTAGATGGCGGAGAAATGCCACGAGCGCTACGGCGTTGGTCATGCCGTAGAGAATGAACGTACCGATGTTCGATAGGAAGGTAATCGCCAGCAGATTTGTGACCGATAAGACTCCGAAGCCGCCAACGGCCGCCGAGACAATGATCATGGCCAATACGGCTGTGTGAGGTGTCGCATAAGTGGAATGCAAAAACCCCAAGAAGCTCGGAACTTCGCCATCCTTTGACATGGCGTAGGTTACGCGCACGCCGGTATTCATACATGCCAGAGTGGTACCGAATATGGCAATCGCAACCGTGATCGCCACGATAATCATCAACAGGAAGCCGGCGTTACCAAGCAGTGTATCACCGAGGATTTTGCACATATCGCCTATTGGAGCGCCCGATGCGGCGGCAGCGTCTATCCCCTTGACCATGACACCTTTGGCATCTTTTGCGGTATAGGATGTATTCAGCCAGGCGTTTGCTCCAAAATACTCAAAGAGATAGAAGATCAACCCTTGGAGGACTAAAGAGATGATGACCCCACGGCTGACATGTTTGGGAGTTTTGGATTCGGCTGTTAAAGCAGTCGCCGATTCAAAACCAACCAGCAAGAGTATGGCAACGGTTGCCTGAAACATCACGTTCGCGAAGCTGTGTGGCAGCACCACCGACGACAAACTGGGATGAATAAATGTGACATGCTCTGGATTCTTGAATCGATAGACCAATGCAAGGATCGTTATGAACACAAGAGCAATGATCTGGATCACGTTGATCAATATAGAAGATATCGTGGAGCCCGTGATGCCGCGATAGGCTACATATCCTGTCAGAAATGCGACGATAACTGCTATCATTACCTGCCAGAAAGGTGAAAGGTTAATCCCGAATTGATTGAGGATATAATTTATCAGAACGGCCATGACTGCTACCATGACCCCTGGATACACCCAATAATAAAGATGGGAGAACCAGCCTACAGTAACCTTGGACAGTCTTGAAAAGCGGGATAA
>DASPPQ010000046.1:0-21709 GCA_035625415.1 Thermodesulfobacteriota bacterium | reverse complement strand
GACAATAATGAATGCCATCAAGGTAAAGGCAGACCCGAAATGGGGATGGACGGCGTATATCGGCATGAAGAAAGAAGCAGCGATGCCGGAAAGTATCCCTCCTGTCGCTTGCGTAATGAGATAGACCCATTTGGGATTAATTCCCATCAATTGGGTGCTGTCAAGATCTTGGGCTGTGGCCCGAATCGCAATACCCACATACGTTCTATTTAAAAAGAGAGTGAGTGCTAAGAGTGTAAGAATAGCCCCGATGAAAGCCACCAAATAAGAAGTTCTAACGAAAAGGGACCCAAAGTGAATCACAGGCAAAAGGAGTTTTATACCTCGATAATCCGCACCCCAAAGGACCATAGCCATATTCTCAAAGATGATAATAACTCCGGCCAAGGCCAAGAGTTGATTGAGTCGAGGTGATTTCAATAATGGATTGATGACAATCATCTGAAGGAGAATTCCTAACAGGCCGAGGATGATGCAAGAGATGATGGAGGCGATGAAGATGTTCATCTTATAGGTGGTTACGAGAAAAAAGATGACGTACATTCCTAACATGACAAATTGGCCGTAGGCTAAGTGGATAATCTTAACGACTCCAAAAATGAGATTCAGCCCGAAAACCAACAAGGCCAATACACCCCCCAGGAGGACACCATTGAGTGTCGCACTTAGGATGAGTTGTTCCATCTTCTTATTCCTTGAGGTTAGATACCCAGGTAAGCCCTCTTTATGTGGTTATCGCCAAGAAAGGCTTGCCGATTTCCCTCCTTTTGAACTCTGCCCGATTCTAAGAGGAAGGCTCGATCAGCGACTTCCAACGCCTTTCTCGCATTCTGCTCCACCATCAGGATTGAATATCCTCTTTTCTTAATGTCATTGGCAAGATTGATGACGTGGGTCACCATTAAGGGTGCCAGCCCTGTAGAAGGCTCATCGAGAAGGACCAGGATCGGTTTTGCCATTAAGCTTCGGGCGATGGCCAATATTTGACGCTCTCCACCGCTCATCGTTCCCGCCAGTTGATTTGCTCGTTGTCTCAGGATGGGGAAGAGTTCATAAACCTCCCCTAAAGATTTCTTGAATCCGGATCGGGCCTGTTTGGGGAAAGATCCAATCCTTAGATTGTCTTTGACGGATAGGTATGGGAAAAGCCTTCCCCCTTCAGGTACTTGTGAAATTCCGATTTCAACAATTCGATAGGGGTCAAGGTCATCGATTTTTTCTCCATTAAAGAGGATCTTTCCTGAGGCAGGATGCAGAAATCCTGAAATGGTTCGAAGAAGGGTCGTTTTTCCGGCGCCATTAGGGCCTACCATAATCGTTGTTTCCCCTTCTTGGATCGTTATAGAGATTTGGTCCAGGGCTTGCAGTTTACCGTAAAAAGCGCTCACCCCTTCAATCTGTAGCAACATCAGAGGTTTCCTTGCCTAAGTAGGCTTCGATGACATCCTTATTTGCAGCGACTTCTTGGGGAGTTCCTTCGGCAATCTTCTCCCCGTAGTTCAGAACGGTAACTCGATCTACAAGGTTCATCAGGGCACTCATGATATGCTCAATCCATAAGATCGTCATCCCCATTTCATCTCTGATTTTTCGAAGAATATTAGAGGCTTGGTCAATCTCTTCCAGATTCAATCCGCTGAGGAATTCATCTGCTAAAAGGAGATTCGGTTTGGTTGCAATGGCACGGGCTAATTCAAGCCTCTTGAGTCCTGATGCGGTCAGCTCATTCGGTGTGGTTTGATCTTTCGCATGGAGTCCAACCATCAGCAGAAAATGTTGGGCCTCCTTGTAAGCATCACGATCATCCTTCCCTTGAGTTCGTTCTCCAAACATTACTCCAAGCATCACATTTTCAATAACCGTCATATTCTGGAACGGCCTTGGGATTTGGAATGTCCGGGCAATGCCCAAATGACATATTTTGTCGGGTGAAAGAGAGGAAATATCGTGTCCCTGAAATTTAATGACTCCTTCATTGGGCTTCAATACGCCAGAGATCACATTGAAAAGAGTGGTTTTGCCAGAGCCATTGGGTCCAATCAGTCCCCGGAGTTCACCTTCCTCCAATTTTAATGAGACCTCTTTGAGTGCACTGAAGCCTCCGAAATTTTTGGTGACATTGATCGTCTCCAACATCTCATTCTCCAAGATTAAAGAGAAAGAGAGGGCTGAGCAAACTACCCCAGCCCTCACAAAGAGATATTACTTTGCAAACACGGAATCTTGAGGCAATGGAAGTTTCGGATCGGCCGTCTTCATTCCTTTTGGCCAAACAATCTCAATTTTACCATTAACCCATTGCATGACGGCAGGGTAGGAACGAAGATCCTGGCCTGCAAAAAGATGGTCTGGAGGTGCAAACTTAACACCGTAACCTGCGGGTGTCCCTCCTTCCGGAATATCCAGTTCAAGGGCAGCCTTTCGAATATTATCGGCTGTAGGAACCCCATATTTCTTGACAGCCAGAGGAATGGTATCATTCAGAAGAACCCAGGTATGAGCAAACCCCTGAGTCGCATGGGTCGTTGGGTTTGGATCATGGAACTTTTCATTATAGCGCTTCAGAAATTCTGAATTGAGTTCGCCTAGGCCTTTTTTTAGCTTTTTAGGATCGAGGATCTGGGCAGGCGCTGGATCTACATCATAAGCATAATTCATAATCTCCCTCCCGAGAGATTTTTCGAGGAGAAGAAAGTTGGCGTAGCCTGCCCCATGTCCAATAATAGCTTTGGTCTTCAAGCCCAATTCTCGAGCTTGACGAAGGAAGATCACGATATCCGGAAAATACCCAGTATGAAAGATTACGTCGGGGTCGGCCGCTTTCAATTTGAGGACGAGGGATGAGAGGTCTTGTGCTTTATGGGAATAGCTTTCTTTCATCACTAGCTTCATTCCATATTTTTCGATTCTTTCAAGATTGGCTGTGGATACAGAGACTCCATACGGGCCGTCTTCATAGATTACAGCAGTCTTGACCTCTTTAGGACTTTTGTATCCTAATCTTCCGTATTCTTCGCTGATAAATTCCACGCTACTCTGACCCCACTGAGAACCCATGGGTTGAACACGGAAAACATAGTGCTGATGCCTTCCTTTCACCACTTCATCCGAAATAGCAATGATGACCCAGAAAATGGTCTTGTTTTTCTCACAGATAGGTGCAAGGGGGACAGCGATGGCACTTGAAAAGACACCTAAAATGACAGGAACCTTCTCAACGGTGATCAGTCGTTCCGCTTCACGAAGAGCGACATCCGGACTGCTCTGTGCATCGGATACTATAGGGACAATTTTATACTTTCCCAGAATACCTCCACGGTCGTTAATCATATCGCTCGCAATGATGGATCCCCTATAGCCTGCCAACGCGCCTGCCGGAGCAAAGGGTCCTGTGAGACTGAATAGAAAACCGATTTTCAGATCCTCCTTTGAAGACGCTTCTTCCCCGATGGAAAGAAACGAGATCAGGGCACACAAAAGTATGATGATTATTTTTTTCATATAAGATTTTCCTCCTTTCTTAAGAAATTGAAATTGCTCTAGGATAAGAATTCTTGAGCCACCTCCTTTCCTCTTAATAAGTTGGGGGACTGACGACCCACATTCCATCAGTGATTCGATCTACTGCGGTAGGTTTTATAGATTTGTTGACTATCGAATCTAAGGTTTTCATCCATTTATTGAAAGAATTGCTTATTGATATAGACGGAGTCAGGGATGGTTTCTTCCTTAGAGGTTTTCGTTTTGAGATTGATCTTCGGAATTTTATTAAAGAAGCCTTTCATTGTTTCTTCTGCTTTTGCATGCTAATCAAACTTCATCATAAAACGAAGTATTGAAAAGATGCAACCTTGATAGACCAGGTTATCCAACATCGCACCAGTCAACAATAAAAGTGGCCAGAACCTTGATCGTTTTAATCACTGAATCCAACTCAACGTACTCGTTTGACGAATGGAGGAGTCCCCCCGTGGGGCCAAAAACGAAGGATGGGACGCCGAAGAAGGAGCCAAAGCGGGTATCCAAGCCTGCAGTGCTTGCCGTTATCTCTGGAGTATCTGAAAGGACTTCTGCGGCCGTCTGGCGAAATTGACGGATCAAAGGTATTTCTGGATCCTGTACCCAGGGCTGGGCTCGCCATCCAAACCACTCGACATGGGGCGAGTGCTCCCTCAGCCATTCGTCCCCATGAGCAACTTCCTCGACGACCGCTTCGACTTCCTTTTTTATATCCTCCTCCTTTTCCCAGGGCAGGTAAGAGATGCGAGCCTCAAGCTGGGCCCAGCCAGCGACCGTGGATGGCCAATCTCCTGCTTTGAATGTGCCAATATTGAGGTTGCAAGAGCGCCCGGTTTCTTTCTCAAAGAGATCGTTCCGGTTTCTCTCGGCCCGCTGCTGATCCAGCTGGATCAATCGCTCATAGACCTTCATCAACTTTCCAATGGCATTGACGCCGTAGTGAGACCAGCCTGCATGGGCGGTCTTTCCGTAAACCTTGATCCGAAAGTAGTTAATCCCCGGATGGGCGGTCACTACCCGGAGGTTTAAAGGCTCCGGGATGATCATCGCATCTGCCTTATATCCGGACAAAAAAAGGGCCAGGGTTCCGCCGCACCCTCCTGCCTCTTCTTCGATGACGCTCTCAAGAAGGACCTTCCCTTTTGGTTTTAATCCGAGGTCTAGAACCGTCTTCAGGGCGAAGAAATTGGAAAGAAGGCCCGACTTCATGTCTGCGGCGCCGCGTCCGTACAGCCGATTCCCTTCCGTCCGTCCGCTCCAAGGGTTTTCTCCATTCCAGGTTTCAACCGGTTCAGGTGATACCACATCTATATGACCGTTAAGGATAAGGGATTTTCCAAGATCTGTTCCAGGATGAATTCCGACGATGTTAGGGCGGGATTCAGTGTAGGGAAAGCCTATCTCGAAGTAGGCGGGATGGTTTACCAGGTTCGTTTTATCGGGAATCAATCTGTCAATTCGTAAACCCATGGAACGGTAAAGTTTGACCATCCATTCCTGAGCCTTCCCCTCCTGACCCACGACACTGGGTATCTGAACGAGTTTTTGAATCATTTGAAAAACTTCGTCCCTTGAGCGATCTATTTTCGTTCTGATCTCGTTCTTGATCTGAGATTTTTTATCATGCATGGTCGCCTTCCGGTATCTGTTGTTGCCTTAAAATACGGAGTGGGGAGGTCGGTCTCTTAGTATCCCAAGTAGGCCTTTTTGACGTACTCATTTTCGGCCAGCTCCCTTCCTGTTCCCTCGAGAGTTACCTCTCCATTTTCTATGACATAGCCGCGAGAACATATGCTAAGGGCCCACTTCGCATTTTGTTCAACGAGCAAAATGGTCAATCCTCTTTCTTGATAAATCTGTTGGACGACTTGGAAGATGGCATCCCTTAAAACCGGTGCAATCCCAAGACTGGGTTCGTCGAGCATGAGGATTTTTGGTGAAGATAAGAGCCCTCGGGCAATGGCAAGCATTTGACTTTCGCCACCGCTCAGCGTGCCTGCTGTCTGATATTTCCTTTTATTCAGGATTGGAAAAATACGAAAAACAAAGTCAAGGTCTTTTTTAACGGCGGAACCATCTTCCCTTGCGTAAGCGCCCATCCGTAAGTTCTCTTGAACTGTCAGCTCAGGAAAAAGTTCCCTTCCTTCCGGAACCTGTACAATTCCTCTCTTTACAATCCGGTGGGGGGGTAGTTTCTGAATCTCGTTACCACCGAGGAGAATCCTTCCTTCGTTTGGATGAAGAATTCCGGAGATGGTCTTCAGGAGCGTCGACTTACCCGCTCCATTCGAGCCCAGAAGGGTCACAAACTCTTTTGCTCCCACATGAAGGGAGATGCCTTTCAAAGCGATGGCTTTGCCATAGAAGACTGAAATATTTTCAATTGTGAGCACCCGCCTCACCTCCGAGGTAGGCCTGCACTACCTTTTCGTTTTTGTAGATTTCCTCAGGAGTCCCCTCTGCAATTTTCTCCCCATAATGGAGCACCATAATACGGTGTGAGATGTCCATGATCACCTTCATGACGTGCTCGATGATCAGGATCGTTATTCCCCGCCCGCTGATGCTCTTGATGATGGCAATCTGGTCGTTCTGTTCCTTCGGATTGAGGCCGGCTGATGGCTCATCGAGGAGCAAGATTTTCGGCTGGGTCGCCAGAGCCCGGGCAATTTCCAATCGTTTGCAATAGGCATAGGGGAGATTATCAGCGAGTTCGTGCCGATACGCCGCCAGACCAACGAATTCCAGAAGTTGGATGGCTCGCTCTTCGCCGAGACGGCCTGTGACCTGATTCTCACGATTTTTTACGAGGGAGTCTAAAGCTACCTTCCACGGAGGCCTGGTCCTTCGGTCGACCAAACCCGATCGAACATTGTCAAGGACTGTTAGCTTATGGAAGATTCTGACGATCTGGAATGTCCGAGCAATCCCCATATTATTGATGGCGTGGGGCTTCAATCCAGAGATCGCCTTTCCCCTGTAAAGGATGACTCCCGCATTGGGAGCGTAATATCCGGTGATGAGGTTCACTAAGGTCGTCTTTCCTGCTCCGTTTGGTCCGATGAGACCGAGAATCTCGTCTGATTGAAGTGCGAAATCCACATCTTTTACCGCGAGGAGGCCGCCAAAGCGCTTCGTCAGATTCTTTCCTTCAAGAAGGATCACCCAGTCACCTCCCGTTGCTTTCTTTTGGCTTTGCGACTTCTTTGAAGAGGCCGACGATCCCGTTTCGCATGAATAGAATCGTGGCCATTAAGAGTCCTCCATAGATGACAAAACGAATATCGATCTTGACGAAGTCTTCGAGGAATCTGAGACCCTCTGAGAGAAACGTCAGCAGGATGGCTCCAACCACAGGCCCGAACAAGGTTCCCAGACCCCCCACCATCACCATCGTCAGGATATTGAAGGTTTCACTCAGACCCATCATTTCCGGGCTGATTAAACGGACGTAGTGCGCATAGAAAGAACCGGCAAAACCGGCGAGAAAGGCGCTGATCATGAACACCGTCAGCTTATAGCGAGAAGTATCGATCCCGATGGATTGAGATCCCAGCTCATCTTCACGGATGGACTTCAGACCGATTCCAAATTCCGAGTGAACCAATCTGTTCAGCAGGATGAGCGTCAGGGAGACGAAAATCAGGATGACGTAGTAAGCGTTCTGTTCAGAGACGAATTTAATAGAGAAATTTGTCGAAAAATTCAGTGGGGTGAGAGGAGGAATGCCGTAAAGTCCAAGCGATCCCCGGGTCAAGCTCACCCAGTTCATAGCAACTAATCTCAGAATTTCACAGAAGCCGATCGTCGTAATGGCCAGGTAAGGACCACTCAGTCGGAAAGAGGGAATTCCGAGGAGGATTCCAAAGAGAGAGGCGATGGCCCCCCCCAATGGAAGTCCGACCCAGGGAGATAGGTTGAGTTTCAGAGCCAACAATGCGGAAGAATAGCCCCCGATTCCGAAAAAGGCGGCGTGGCCAAGATTGAGCAGTCCTGAATATCCGGCCAAAAGGTTCCAGCTTGAGGTCAGGAGAATGAAGATCCCCGAGAGCACAAGGAGGTGCTGAAAATAACGGTCCCGGATGATGAGTGGGAGAGCAAGGACGATGAGGATTCCAAGGATGATGAAGAGTGATTTGAGGGGCTTCCGATTCATTTCAACCCCATTTTTTCTCCCTCCCTCCGAACAGGCCCTGTGGGATGACGAGAAGGACGAGGATAACGATCACAAAGCCAATCGCATTCTTATATTGCATCGAGACGTAGTTTCCGCCGAGCGTTTCCGCGACGCCAAGGATAAACCCCCCGAAAACAGCCCCTCTGATATTTCCCATCCCTCCGAGGATCGTCACGGCAAAGGCCTTCAGGGTGGGCATGGCTCCCATCATCGGAAAGACGGCGAAGATCGTTCCGTAAAGGACCCCGCCGAGACCTGCGAGGGCAGACCCCACAACAAACGTGAGAGAATAGATGAAGCTGATGTTAATTCCCATGAGAGCAGCCGCATTCCTATTCTGCGACGTCGCCCGGATGGCCACCCCGGTTTTGGTCTTGGTCAAGAAGAGTTGAAGCAAGAAAATAGCGATGCAGGAGAAGAGGAGACATATCAGCCGGATCTCGCTTGTTGAGAAGAGGAGAAAATTGATCGTTTTGCTCTGGAATGGGTCTGGAATCATCTCGGGAGTGGCCCCAAAGAAGAGTCGGGCGCCGTTTTCCAGGAGGATAAAGAGGCCAATAGAAAGCATGATGATGTCGATGTCTGTCCAGCGCGTGAGAAGGGGTCTGAACAGAAACCGTTCTACGAAAAAACCGATGAGGCCCACGCCTACGGCGGCGACAACGAGTGAGCCAACCCATCCAGCCCAGCCGGATAGGAAAAAAACGAAATAGATGGCGAAGTAAGCCCCCAGCATGGAGAAGTCGCCGTGGGCAAAGTTGGAGATTCTCATGACCCCGAAGATCATCGTCAGGCCGATGGCGATGAGACAGTAAACACTGCCAACGATCAGGCCGTTGAGAACCTGTTGCAGAAATAGAGATTCCATTCCTTTTCACATCCAAAAAAGGAACATCCCTCTTTCCCGAGAAGTCCCTTCGTCCATTCCCATGTTATCTTTTGTCCCAAGGAAGAGGGACTTGATAAGTTGCCCCAGCTCTCGCTGGAGGGTAGATGATAAAGAGCTGTGGTTTTCCGTCGACGAGTTGAACCTGAACCGGAGAAGGAGTCACGGTGTAAACCTGACCGGTCTTGTCAAATTCGATCTTTCCCTGGGTGAGCTCGATCGAGGTTTTTGTGAGGGCATCCCTGATGCGATTCCGGTCCGCCGGGAGATCTCCAGTCAGTTTTTCAGCCCGCTTGATCGCATCCATAATGACCATGATATTGTCATACCCTTGGCTGGAGAAGATGCCCGGTCTCGCCTTCTGATATTTGGCCTCATACCGTTTGACGAAGTCGGCCACGATGGGGTTTTTCATGGCCAACGTCGGTTCCAACGAAGAACCCATGGCATACTGGCACGTGGTTCCAGCCATCTTGAAATAGGCCTCGGTGAACTGTCCGCCCACGCCGATCCATTGAGTGACGAAATTCAGTTCTTTTGCCTGCTTCTGAATTAGGGCCGCTTCCGTTGTCGAAGCGATGTTGAACGTGACCTCGGGTTTCAGTTCCCTCAATTTGCTGATCTGAGTGGTGAAATCCGTGTCTCCAATCTCAAAATAGAGGTGGGCTAATTCTTGGGCTCCGATCTTCTTCGATAGGGCCAGCCAGATTTTTTCACCATCCCGGCCATAGTCCGTATTCTCCATCAGGAAGGCGACCGTTTTTGGTTTCTTCACCTTTTCCAGCCAATCATTGACTCCCGCAAGAAACTGGGGGGAATTGGGCGAGGTCCGGAAAACATAGTCAAACCCTCGGCTCGTAATGGTCGGACTGATGGCGATGGCAACCACGATCGGGGTCTTTTCATTCTGACAGACCTCGGAGGTCGCAATGTTGACTGAGCTGGCATAGCCTCCCCCTACGACCAGAACCTTGTCTCTGGTGATCAATTTTTTGACTACCGCTACCCCTTTGTCCGGCTTTGCCTCCGTATCGCCAAAGATCAACTCGACCTTTCTTCCCCAGAGTCCTCCCTTCGCGTTGATCTCGTCAACAGCCAGCATCATTCCCTTCTTCATCTCTTCTGCGTTAAATGCAAGAGAGCCCGTGAAAGGACCGAGGATCCCTATGGGAATGGGGGGCTCTGCGGCCTTGACCCTTGTCCCATAGGACAAGACCATGAAGCATAGAACGACCAAAAGACACCCTTTGAACAGAACACTCGTTTTCATCGTCCATCCTCCTTTATTGTTTTATGTCTCTTTACCTGTTTAGACTTTCCTTATAAAATCCCTCCTGACCTCTCTTTGCCAAGGGAGGAGAAACAGGCCCCGCACGGCTTTGGTTTTATCCGACAAACAGGGCGAGGACTGCTTTCTCCGTATGCATCCGATTTTCCGCCTCATCAAAATAAACCGAGTGAGGGCCATAAATAATTTCTTCGGTTACCTCTTCACCCACATAGGCAGGCCCGCAGTGCATGAAGATATAATCAGGCTTGGCGACAGAGACGGCTTTCGCGTTCACCTGATAAGGGGCAAATTTTTTCTTCCGTTCTTCCTTTTGCGCATCGTGAGCCATGCTGTGAAACGTGTTGGCAACCACAACATCCGCATCCCTCATCGCCTCTTCCAAATTTCGTGTGACGAGGACACGGGTACCATTCTTTTTCGCCGTGGTCTGGGCAAATTCCATCACCTTTGGGTGTGGATCGAGCCCTTCGGGTAGAGCCATGACCATTTCCATGCCCAACAAAGCGCCTCCAATCATCAGAGAATGGCAGACATTCCATGGATCGCCCGACCAGCCGACCTTGATTCCTTCAAATCTTCTCTTCTTTTCCCAGATCGTTATGAGATCACAGATCCCCTGGCAGGGATGGGTAAAATCGCTGCACGCATTGATCACAGGAATCTTCATAAATTTTGCAAATTCGTTGATTCGATCCTGCCCGGTCCCTGAGGCGGGCCGAATAAAGAGAGCATCATAATATCGATCCAGTACCATCGCCGTGTCTCGAACCGATTCCCCTCGTGATAATTGTAATTCATCGGGCCGGATGTAAATGGCTTGAGCACCCAGGTGCGCTGCGGCCACTTGAAAAGAGTTCCTTGTGCGGGTTGAGGGTTTTTCAAAGAGCGCCGCAAAGGTTCGTCCTCTGAGAACTTCATGGGATTCCTTCGTCGCCCATTTCTTCTTTAAATCATAAGAGACCTCCAGGATATCCAGGATCTCTTCCCTTGTAAAATCCATCAAGCTCAAAAAATCTCTTCCCCTAAATTTATCCCTCATCAGTTCCTCCTCGGATGCTTGATTGTCGGCCTGAGATGGTACGGTCTCCCTTGATTAAGAGGAATTTCAAAAGACAAGGTGTTCTGCAGGCATTACGGCGGATTGATCTCATCCAGGACCTCAGCAATGATTTTCAGCCCTTCATCAAGCTGATCGTCGGTGATGACCAAGGGCATTAAAGGACGGATGACATTCGAGTGGGTTCCTGCTGAAATCATCAGCAATCCCTTCTCGCGGCAGAGGTTGATCAGGCGTTTGGTCAGAGCCGTGGCGGGTTCCTTTGTCTTTCGGTCCACTACTAATTCCGTTCCCACCATGGCGCCCAGTCCACGGACATCGCCGACTACTGGGTGGCGCTCCTGAAATTCTTTGAATTTCTCCAGAACCTTCTTCCCGATTTTTTCAGCTTTGGAGAGAAGGTTCAGGTTCCTGAACTGGTCGAGGACTGTTAAAGCGGCACGGCAGGCCACTGGATTTCCTGCAAAGGTGCCTCCTAATCCCCCTACTTGAGGATGGTCCATCAGCTCAGCCCTTCCTGTGATGGCACTGAGAGGAAGCCCCCCAGCAATAGATTTGGCCATTACCATAATGTCGGGCGCCACTCCATAATGGTCCATAGCAAACATCCTCGCGGTTCGACCAAATCCGGTCTGTACTTCATCGGCAATAAAGACGATTCCATTTTCGTTGCAGATTTTATAAAGGATTCTGAAATACTCTTTGGGAGGAATGACGAATCCTCCTTCACCCAGGACCGGCTCAACAATCAACGCGGCCACATTCTCAGCGGAGATGTGCGTGTGGAAGAACTCCTTTAAAAAATAAGCGCAGTCTAATTCACAGGAGGGATACTCGAGGCCAAAAGCGCATCGGTAGCAGTAGGCATAGGGCATTCGATAGATTTCCGGGGCATAGGGGCCGAACCCGAACTTATAAGGCTTCATCTTGCTCGTAAGGCTTAAACTTAAGAACGTACGACCGTGGAAGGCATCCTCAAACGTGATGGTGGCTGGCCGACCAGTTGCATGACGGCTGATCTTAATCGCATTCTCGACAGCCTCCGCGCCACTGTTGGCGAACATCGTCTTCTTGGGGAAATCTCCGGGGGTAAGTTCGTTAAGCCTTTTAGCTAATTCAACGTAGGACTCATACATAACAACATGGAAACAGGGGTGAATATACTTTTGGATCTGGTCCTGGATGGATTTTAATACCTCTCTGTCACAATGACCCACGTTATTCACTCCGATGCCCCCTGCAAAGTCAATATACCTCTTCCCTTCCACATCGGTAATCGTCGCTCCCTCGGCCTTTTCGGCGAAAATCGGATGGGTATTAAATGGACCCTGAGGAACGTGTTTGTTCCTTTCGTTCAAAAGTGATTCATTCGTCTTCATGGAGTGCCCTTTCTCCTCTTGCTATAAAAAGATTCATGACGCGGTCCGATCGGATCAATCCCTACCGAACTCAACAAAAGGGTTAATAAGCGGATTTATAGATGGCGTTCGCGTCTTCGAGGCTTATTTTTCTGGGGTTGTTGGCCAGGAGCCTCGTCACCTTCATCGCTGCCTCAGCCAATCCCGGGATTGCCTTCTCCGGAATTCCGACGTCCCTGAGTCTTCGGGGTACTCGGAGGTCATCGGAAAGGCGTTCCACAAATTTTACAGCCGTTTCTGCCGCGTCGAGCTCGGAGAGCCCTTCGACCTTCTCTCCGAATGCCTTTGCCATCTGAGCGAACTTGTAGGGACAGCCGAGAATATTGTAACGCATCACATAAGGAAGCATCAATGTGTTGGTAAGTCCATGTGCAAGATGAAATTCTCCGCCAAGGGGATAGGCAAAGGCATGAACAGCACCGACACCGGCATTGGCAAAAGCGATTCCGGCAAGGAGGCTTCCCTCCATCATGTTCGAACGGGCGGACAGATTCTCACCGTAAGCATAGGCCATCCTCAAATTTTTTGATATCAGTTCCATGGCCCGGATGGCAAGGAGGTCTGATAACCCGGTGGCATTCACCGAATAATATGCCTCAATCGCATGGGTTAAGGCATCCATCCCAGTGAAGGCTGTGACAGAAGGGGGAAGGCCGATGGTCAGTTTGGGATCGACAAGAGCGACTTCCGGGAAGAGGGTAGGGCTGACAATCCCTTTTTTTAGCTTTTCTTTGGTATCGGATAAAATGGCGATGGGTGTCACTTCGCTTCCTGTCCCGGCAGTGGTCGGAATGAGAATCACAGGTACCCCTAGATTCGGGACAAGGTCGATTCCAAAAAAGCTGTCGATCTTTCCGGGGTTGGCGACCATGACGGAGGTGACCTTCGCGATATCAAGCGAACTTCCTCCTCCAAAACCGATGATGAGATCCATTCCCTCTTTTTTCGCTTTCTCAGCGCTTTTTTCGACCACTTCAATTCTGGGATCAGGCTCGACGCCGTCAAAAATGGCAAAGGGAATGCCGACCGATTGAAGGGATTTCTCAATGCCTTCAAGAAGACCTGCCTGGATCACGCCTGGATCGGTGATGATCAGAGCTTTCTTGGCTTTGAGTAGTTGAGCTTCTGTGCCTGTTTTCTCCGCAGACCCGGCTCCAAAAAGGATTCTCCTGGTTGTCCTGAATAAGCTGAGTTTTTCTGTCATATGTCAAACCTCCTGGAATTTTGACCAAGCATTCAAATCCCCCCAACCCCCCTTTGCTAAAGGGGGATGTAAAAAAAATGTCACCGTGCAAAGGGCGGGCAGGGATGTCGGCAAAGTTTTACAGCGGTACCTCTTCACGTTGACTCCCATCAATCAGAAACCTTAAGATATATTGTTCACTTACAGGCTTTTGTTAGTTTTACCCTCCCAAGTAACCCCATTTGTAAAACTTTGGAGATATTCTTGCCCGCCCGCCTTCCCGAAGTTTTTCACAGCTTCACGGGGGCGAGGGGGGTTATCAATTTCCATTTTACTTTCCAACAAGCCTTAAGAGCCTCTCGTTTTCAAGAATTTCCCGAGGATGGCCCTCAAATATAATTTCTCCTCTCTCGACGATGTAGGTCCTCTCTGTGACCTGGGATACAATTCGTATATTGGACTCCCCCAAGACGATGGTCACTCCCAATTCTCTAATCTGACTTAAAGCCTCCATAAAATGAGTTACCACGAGAGGAGCCAGTCCCTCAAAGGCTTCATCCAAAAGCAGTAAGGATGGATTGAGCGCCAAAGCCCTGGCAATGGAGACCATCTTCTTCTCCCCGCCGCTGAGATTGAGCCCTTTCCGGGCCAAGAAATTTTTAATGGCTGGGAAGATGGTGAAGATGTTTTCAAAACTGAATCCTTCCCCTTTATCCCCCTTCCCAGTGACCCATGTCGAGAGGTTAATATTTTCTTCGACGGTGAGCTCTGTGAATATTCTTGTATCTTCGGGGGAATATCCGATTCCTGAAAGGACTTTCTTTCGGGGGGAGAAGGAGGTGATGTCCTTTTCTTTGAAGAGGATCTTGCCCGACCGGGAGGGGTAGAGACCGATGGTGCTCTTGATGACGGAACTTTTCCCTGCGCCATTTCTGCCCAGGAGGCAGACGATTTCTCCTTCCTTCACCCCCAATGAAATATTTCTTAAAATTTGGGTTGAACCGATAAAGACGTCTAAATTTTCGATCTCGAGGAGCATCTTGATCAACTCACGATACCAAATACAATCGCCTTGACGTCTCTATTTTCCATGATTTCGTCCGGCTTGCCTTCTGCCATGATCCTGCCTTCGTGCATTACAATCACCCTGTCCGAGTACCCCGATACGATATCCATGTCATGTTCGATGATGAGCGTGGAGACTCCTTCCTTTTTAATGGCGGAAACAATCGAATCCATCACCTTGAATTTGTCCGAAGTGGCGACTCCGCTGGTGGGTTCATCCAATAAGAGAAGCTTCGATTTCAGTGCAAAGGCAATGGCGATATCCAGAATCTTTAAATCCCCTTCTGAAAGGCCGGTTGGAGTCAGCTCCTTCTTATCTGACATATTGAAATTGTTGAGAATCTGGATGGCCTCCTCTGTCACGGAAGAATAACGATCCGCCGGCAAGAGCCCCTTCCGGATCATCCCGTATTTTGAGAAGAGAGCTGTTCTCACATTATCCAGGACGGTGCTGTTCCCGAAGAGTTGAATCAATTGGAAGCTTCGGCCCACACCCAATTTAATCCTGACATAAGGGGAGGCATAGGTGATATCCTTATCAAAAAACAGAATGCGCCCGCTATCGGGCTTTAAATATCCACTGATGAGATTAACTAAGGTGGTTTTCCCGGCTCCGTTCGTCCCAATAATTGAAACAATCTCCCCCTCCCTGATCTGTAAGTTGATATTATCCACGGCCCGGACAAATCCAAAATGTTTCTTCAAGTTATCTACAGTTAGCATGTGGTTCCCTCGAGAGCTTTTTTTCTTTTCAATTTAGCCAACAGGACAGCGATGGCGCCAGCCACTCCATTCGGAAGGAGCAGGACAAGGACGATGAGGGTCGCACCGATGACGAACATCCAATATTGTGTATTCCCCATGGCATATAATTTTAAGTAAGTGAAGAGGATGGCGCCGATGATGGGTCCTTCAAAAATCCCAAAGCCCCCGAGCAATGTCATATAGACGATTTCGCCTGAAAAGACCCAGTGGGATAAGTCTGCTGTGACATGGCCGTTGACGAAGGACCAGAGGGCACCGCCTAGCCCAACGAACATTCCGGAGAGAATAAAAGCATAGAGTCGATACCGGCGAACACGAATACCAATCAACTCCGCCCTCACCTCGTTATCTCTGATCGCCTGAAGGGCTTTCCCGAAAGGAGAGCTGACAATCCCCCTCATGATGACGCAGCTGACGGCAAATAAAATCAGCAAGAAATAGTAGTATGTCCCGGAAAGAAACTCCGGCCTCCTGATTCCTCTAAATGACATATCCAGCAGGGTGGGAAGGGGCACACGGAGTCCGTCAGACCCTCCGGTAATGTGATAGAGCTTGAAGAGGAGTGCATAGAGAAGCATGGAAAGAGAGAGAGTAAGGATGGAGAAAAAGATCTTCGTATGCCTTACGCAGAGAAAACCGAAGATGACCGAGAGGACAAGCGAAAGGAAGAGGGCGGCCGGGATCAGTAGCTCGAGGGAGTAAGCTTGGGGAAGGTACTTGGCAAACATTCCTACGGTATAGGCTCCTACTGCGAAATAGGCGCCGTGACCAAAAGACAGTAAGCCCGTATATCCCAAGAGCAGGTTGAATCCCAGCCCGACGATGGCAAAGGTCAATCCGTATTCGAAGAGCATCAGATCATGGATAGAGAAAAGGCGAGGAATAAACAGTAAACCAATGAAGATCAAAGTATACGCAATCCATCTCGGATTTCTCCTCATTTCTTTTGAACGCACCCCCTATCTCCCGAAGAGACCTTGTGGCTTGACGACAAGAATGACGCCAGCAATCAAGAATAAAAGAGGCAGCTCTATTTCCGGAAAAATGGCGATGCCGAAGGATCTTGTGAACCCCACCAGCAAGGCCCCCACCAAAGCTCCCTTGAGGCTTCCGAGCCCTCCCACCACCACAACAATGAAGGCGAGGATGAGTGGCTCCATCCCGATGCCCAATAGTGCCGGGGTCGTTGGGACCACCAGAGCTCCCGCCAGCCCGGCCAATCCGGATCCCAGTACAAAGGCAAATGTACTGAGCCTCCCGATATCGAGTCCCAATCCTGTCGCCATTTCTCTATCCAAGGAGATGGCCCTGAGCATGATCCCAAGCTTCGTTCTTCCCATGAAAAACCAGATAAACAATCCCGCGAGAAAGGTGATGCACATCACAAATAAAAAGTAGATCGGATAAACATGTCCTAAAACATTTATACTGCCTAAGAGATCGAAGGGGGCAGAAGCATAATAGGCCTGTCCTCCCCATATCATTTTGATCACGTCTTCGAGAAGAAGAAGGGCTCCGAAGGTGAGCAAAAGTTGATACTCAAGTGTTCGTTTGTACATCGCTCTGATCAAGGACTTCTCCATCAAAAAACCAACGACCCCTGCAAGGACTAATCCACTTAGGAGCGATAGAAAAATGAAGGGGGCCAGGGCTTTTGTCGCAATCTGAATGATGGTCCAGGCGGCCATAAAAGCCCCAATCGCATAGAGAGAGCCATGAGCCAGGTTAAGAATTCCCATGACTCCTAAGATGATATTGAGCCCCAATGAGGTGAGAAATAATAGGGCCGCAAAATATAGACCATTCAGTGTGTAAATCACCCACATGACGAATCACGTCCTAATGAATCAAACTCCCTGCCTACCGGCAGGCCGTGAACCTAGTACGGTACAGGGCAGGCAGGCACCAAGGATGAAACGGCCTTCGCCCTGTAACCCCCTCTATTCCCCCCTTAAGTTGTTAAGGGGGGATGAAGGGGGGTTATGGACTAAGCAATTCTCATTTCCAGCTATTGATCCAATCCACTGTTCTTATGCCAACCGGTGCATTCACTTGAGCTGCGGGAAAGATTTCCATCCTTTTTGGGTCAAGAATGGGGAAGGGGTATTTCGGCGTCATCTTTGAAAATCCGATTAAAACATCTTCGATGGCACTATGATCCTCTCTGATCGTTATGGGGCCCGAAGGAGAGGGGAACGTCAAACCGGTCATCGCCTTGGCAATTTCATCGATGGTCGGCCATCCGCTCGCTGTCTTGGCAGCCTTCTCTACAGCATTCTTATAGGCATACAACGCCTGATAAGCATGGTAGCAGGGATAGCTCGGGTATTTCCCATATCTCTTACGATACTCCGCCACAAACCATTTCTGCAGGGCTGCGCTCGTCTTGTCGGGAGGCGTGAACAGAAAGTAGTGAGTTCCGGCGCAGCAGATAATCTGGTCTTCCGGATAATCCTTCCCCACTTCCTGAGGGTAGGGCTCACCGCGTGAATAGGCCATTCTAATCTTCTTGAAGAAGCCCATCCCGAGAGCTTGCTTTGTAAAGGTGACGGCGTCTCCTCCCCAGAGCGAGGAATGGACGATATCGGGTTCTGCCCCCATCAGCGCGCTGATATGCGCGGTGAAGTCTGTATTGCCCAACGGCGGCCATAGGGTTTTCACCACCTGTACATTGGGCATCAATTTCTTCATGGCTGTCTCAAAGATGAGCCAGCTATCCCGACCCCAGGCGTAATCCTGGTTTATCCCGGCGATCTTCTTAATGTTTGGATAATATTTCTTGATGAAGAGCGCCAGCCCGATATTGTCGATGCCCAGATGGGCCGAGCTCTTAAAACCCAATTTGAATTTCGGAACCTCAAACGGAGATTTCGACCCTTCCATCAGCTCATGGGTTCCGCAGTCATAGGCAACGATCAAACCACCCGTCTCGTCTGCAAGGGGAAGGACCGCCAGGCAGGAAGCTGATGAAATATAGCCCAGATCTACATCCACCTTGTCCTCGAGAATCAATTTTCTGGCGAGCTTGACCTGAGCATCGACGCCGCCCGCTTCGTCCTTGCTAAGGAGTTCAATCTTTCGACCGAGTATCCCTCCTCCTTTATTGATCTCATCCGCACACATCTTGAACGTGTTCTCGCCAGGGATGCCAAACGGAGCTGCTGCCGCGCCGGTAAGGAAACTGACCGCTGCAATCTTGATGGGTGTGGTAGGAATCGGTCTTTTGGCCTGACCCATGGCGTCCATACTCACGCCAACAAATAGGGTCGCCATAGTAATGATCACCATATACCCTAAAACTTTTCTCCTCAAGATCCTATTTGACATAATTCCTCCCTCCTTCTTTTCTGACGGTTCATTCCATCAAAGTAGAGTTATTGGTCTTCCTATTTCACCTCCTTTTTCATCACATTCGAATGTTCGCCCAACCTTTTATCAAAACCAATGGATGAATGTCAACTTTTCGATTGGAAGAAATCGATCGCCATCTGATTGAACCGGTCAGCCTCTTCAATAAAGAAACAGTGTCTCTTGCCAGGCAAGAAGACTAATTCCGAACGGGGGATGAGTGCATTTAATATTTTAGAATTTTCTGAAGGGACCAGAGGGTCATCATCGCCCGTCAGGATCAGGGTTGGAACATCTAGCCGGCTGAGGCGATTCACCGTGTCATGCCTGAGGCAGGCGGCGAACTGTCTCTCAAAGGCATCCGGAGGCTGATAGTACCGGAGTGAAAGCTTGATAAATCCTTCCATTTCCTCGCGATTTTTTTTGAGGTATTCATCAGAAAAATAGATGTCCATATCCTTCCTTAAGATCTCTTCTGGCGTCAATCCCTCGTTCGCGGTAAACTTCTTTAGTCTCTCCGGGCTCGCGAGCACGGCTCTCTCACCGCCGGGACCCGTGCAGGCCAACACCAGACGCTTCACCCGATCTGGATAGTTAAGCGCAAGTTCCTGAGCGATGTAGCCTCCCATGGAGACACCTAAGACGTTCGCTTTGCTTATGCCGAGTGCCTCCATCAGCCCGGCCGTGTCGTCGGCAAACAGTTGGATCGAATAATCCATCTTCGGCTTGTCTGTGCGGCCGGCCCCCCGATTGTCAAAAACGAGGACCTTGAAATGCTTCGACAGAGTGGAAATTTGGCGATACCACCACTCGATGTTCCGGCGGAGGCCCATAATTAAAACCAAGGGATCGCCTTGGCCGTGCAATTCGTAATGTATTTCGATTCCATTTACCTTCTGCTTCGCCATAGGTCAGGTCTGCTTCTCGATGAGGCGTTTGAGAAAAAGTCGCTAGAATCTACTTCCTAATCTTTTATCAGCTTAGATGCCTCTTTTCAAGTGAATTTTTTCCTTAAAGTGATCCACGCTTGGAACTGGATTGACAGACATGGCCAGTTTTCCTATACTTCTTTCCACGGTCGAGAAGTTCCTATCAAGGCGCATTATGGAGGATGATATGGGAAACCGTTTAAAGGGTAAGGTTGCCATTATCGTCGGTGCCGGGCAGACCCCAGGGGATACAATCGGGAACGGAAGGGCCATGGCTGTCCTCTTCGCCCGGGAGGGGGCAATGGTGATGCTCGTCGACCGGCGGTTGGAATCAGCCATGGAAACGGAAGCCATGATCAAAAAAGAAAATGGTGAAGCCTTTGCGTTCAAGGCTGATATCACAAAATCAGAGGATTGCCGGGCAATGGCCGATGCATGCGTCAAACGATACCATCAAATTGACATCCTCGTGAACAACGTGGGAATTGGCAAAGGCGACTCAGGGCCGGTCAAGTTGGCCGAAGATGACTGGGATCGTATCTTCAGGGTGAATCTTAAAGGGATGTTTCTCGCGTGCAAGCACGTTCTCCCCGTCATGGAGCAACAGGGACGCGGTTCCATTATAAACATCTCGTCCGCTGCCGCCGTATGTGCCGTGAGCATGCTGGCCTACAAGACATCGAAGGCCGGCGTGAATGCCCTGACCCATTCGATTGCTATGCAGTATGCTAAGAAGGGCATCCGTGTCAATGCGATCATGCCTGGCCTCATGAAAACGCCGATGGCGATCGAAGGCATTTCACAGACCAGGGGCATCGATAAGGATGAACTGATCAAGATGAGGGATAAAATGGTGCCCCTCAAGGGAGGCATGGGCGACGCCTGGGATACGGCCTATGCAGCCCTCTTTCTTGCGTCCGATGAAGCCAAGTTCATCACCTCGGTTGTCCTCCCGGTTGACGGCGGGCAGTGCGCCAAGATAGGGTGAAACACAAAGCATGCGAAGAGAGGAGATATGCATTCATGGCGAGAGTGTCGATTCCCGAAAAAGATCAGGTCAGCAACGAATTGAAAGATCTCTTTCAAAGAATGGAGCAGCGCGGGGCTCGAATCATTAACGTGTACAAGGTGATGGCTCACTGTCCCAGGGTCGGCAGGGAATTTCTGCGGCTCGGAAACGCCATCCTCTTTAACGGAAGCCTTCCTCCAAGGCTGAGAGAGCTTGCGATTCTCCGAGTTGGCGATCTTGCAGAGGCCACCTATGAGTGGACGCAGCACGTTCCCCTCGGGCTGATGGCAGGGCTCACAGAGGAGCAGATCAAGACCATGCACGGATGGAAAGATTCACCTCTCTTCAGCATTCAGGAACGGGTAGTTCTCCAGTATACCGATGAGGTCGCACAGAATATCCGCGTCTCAGAAGAAACATTTAAGGCGGTCAGGGATTTTCTCACCGAAGAGCAGGTCGTCGAGCTGACAACGACCATTGGATATTACGGGATGGTGTCGCGCATCCTTGAAGCGCTTGAAATCGAACTTGAGGAAGACAAACCGCCATTGAGGTAGTGCATTATATTTAATGATAAGAATCTTTTGTCCCTTTCCTCCTTCCTGCCCACAACGTATTGGTAAAAAATGGACCGCCGATCAGACCTTCGACTGCACTGCTTTCTTAAAACGACGATGGTATCTCCTTTTGCCAGCTAAAGGTGGCTGTGTCGATACTGGGGGATCAGGATTTTGAGAACACGCTGCGATAAAGAAAGACCAAAACTCCATCAATAGAGGACAATCAAAGAGCAGGCTTGGGTATTGACACCTAAAGATAAACCGAAAGATTATCTTGTACTTGAAGTAACGAGTAACTTGGGAGCAGGGCTTGTCTTTTGATGTTGTATAAACATCAAGAATCTGACACTCTTGTTTTCAACCTCTGATTTACGACCGGACTAATTTTGCCCCGACTTTCTGGTGAGCAAATGACTGATTCATAATATTGAAGGCAGCCGAGTCCTTCCGAGACTGTCGAAAAACCCTTTAGTATAGTTAATGGGTGATTTTCGGGGGTCTC
>DASPPQ010000045.1:0-17439 GCA_035625415.1 Thermodesulfobacteriota bacterium | reverse complement strand
GGAACGTGCCTGTGATCGTTGAAGGAAGTAAGATTACTGTCGGTTACGGAGGATCTTGAGGCGTATGACCGGTCGGTAGTATACCAGCCCCGCAATATTATGTCTCAGTCCCCCTACGTGCCTTTGAGATGAATCGCAGAGCGCGTTTGCAGAAGAAAGGCCATCGCCTCGTTTCACCACGGGAGTCCTAGTCCCCATCGTGGTGATGTTCACCCTCTTCTTGATGTTCGCGGAACCCGCGGTGTTCACCACCCTCGTGGTATTCGCGAAATTCATGATCATGACCGTAGTAAGGATATCCGCGGTCAAAGTCGTAGTAATAGGGATAACCGTAATAGCCGTTATCATACACCGCACAACGCGTCAGCATCAGCTCAGTGAGCAGAATTACTCCCCATCGCATAATTTTCTTCTTGTTCATGAACAATCGGTCCCTTCCTACCTATGCAAATTTAATTACTAAACTCGTGGGAGTCAAAGATGGCGCCACCCCCGCCCTTACTCTCCCCTTTGAAGAGGGAGGGATGGGTGGGGGTGGCGCTCGAAAACGTCTTTATTTGAATGCTTTCTCCGTCTGTCATAACGGTGATAGCACCGTGCACATCCGTTCTATACAGAGCAGCGCCCAATTGCTGATATCTCTTCAAAACTTCCGGATGAGGGAGTTTTCCGATATTCCTTTCGCCCACACTGAGAATGGCATAGGTTGGCTTCACCCTTTCCAGAAAAAGAGGGGAACTCGAAGAGGAACTTCCGTGATGAGGGATCTTTAGGATATCCGATCTGAGCGAATAATTTCTTCTCGACATCCGCTCCTCTGCCTCTTTCCCGATATCTGCTGTCAGAAGAACAGATACATTCTTGAATCGAAGCTTCATGACCAGGGAAGCGTTGTTTAAATCTCGAAGACCCTGTGTTCTTTTTTGGATTGCCTTCCGGGTGAGTGGGTTTAGGACAGAAATCTCAACCCCATTGATGGTCTGAGGGGGAGCGTCCTCGGTAAGAGACTGCGGCTTGATTTTTTTCTCGTTTAGAGTTTTTCTCAGCTGGAGATACGACTCTGATTCTGTCTGAAAACCATTATCCCAGAATTGGGCAATTGAAAAATGTGAGGCGATGAAATTCAGACCTTTCAAATGGTCTGGGTCGGGATGGGTCAGGACAAGGGTGTCGATCCTCCGTATTTTGCTGTTCCACAGAAAGGGGGCAACGACATTCTTCCCGGTATCGAAACGGTCGTCATAAAGCCCTCCACCGTCGATGAGCATCCGCTTCCCCCGCGGAAATTCAATCAGAATGGAATCTCCGTGACCGACATCGATAAAACTTATCTTGAGATCTTTCTGGAACGAATCTTTTAAATTCCAGAATGCTAAATCGAGAGCAGATACAACACAGACTCCTAAAAAAAGATATCGGGCCAACCTTCGTTCTTTAACGTGAACGGATAGGAAAAGGAGAAGGTAGAAAAGGATGATTTCTAAGAATGTTGGGGTTGAGACGAAGAGTGAAGCAAGTGGAAGGGAGGCAATGAAGGCCAACACCCTGAGAAGGATCAGGGTGATGAAACTGTTGATGTTGATCAAGAACGTGGCCAGGGGGGCGAAGAAGAAAGAAAAAATGGAGGCGGCGAGACTCAGGGGAACGATGAAGAAGCCTACCCAGGGAACGATGAACAGGTTCGTGACGAATCCAACGGGAGCGAAACGGTTGAAGTGAAGGGCAACAAAAGGTGCGGTCCCGACGATGGCCACTCCCGTGACCAGAAGGGAGAGCATGATATAGTTCATGATCTTCTTCTTCCACGAGGCTCTTAGAAGAACGGATATCCCCTCTTGTTTCAACGCTTGAAGGATGCAGGGCACCAGATAAAGGATCGAAAGGACGGCCAGGAAGGAGAGCTGGAAGGAAACATCGAAAAGGGAAGGCGGTGAGAAGATGAGGATAAGAAAAGCGGCTAGGGCGAGGGTATGCAGCACGTTTCTCTCCCGGTTAAGCAAGATGGAAACGAGAAAAGTGACCACCATGATTGCCGCTCGGATGACCGAAATCCCTCCCCCTGCGATGAAAGCATAGAGGATGATGCAGGGAATCGTCAGGCCGGCCGCCCACTTTCTTATGGAAACGGAGAGAAGGAGAAACTCGGATCGCTTTAAAATCCAGGTCAGCAGAGAGAAAGAGAGAAGAGCCACGATTCCGAATTGATCCCCGGAAATGGCCAGAAGATGAGCTGTCCCGGTGATGATGAAAGATTCTTTTATCTCTTCCGGAATATCGCCCTGCTCGCCCAACACAAGAGCCTTGAAAATACCGCTTGCGGGAGGGCTGGCCTCTCGATTCAGAAAATCACGGATACGATCCCGCCAGCGCTCGACCCGTAGCGTCACGGGATTTTTAAAACCCTCCCCTAGCTTGGCCCATCCTTTCTTCTCGGATAAGAATCCAATGGTGTGAATTCGCTCAAGGGCAAGGTGGCGCTCATAAGAGAATACGCCGGGGTTACGAAATCCACGAGGGGGATAAAGTCTTAAAGAGAGCCGGAGGAGATCCCCCACTCGAAGGGAGTGGTTTTCTTCTTTGAGGAAGACCAGGAGAAGACCGTCCACGGGGAGGTGGCGGTTCGACAGAATGACTTTCTGTGAACGAATACACAATTGGGTTCTTCCCCTGGAGTATTCAGGAGGACGCTCGATAATTCCCTCCAATGAGATTCTTTCCAAGCCGGTGAAGCGGGAGATGTGAGAGGGGGAGTGTTCTGGATGGAGATAAGGCTGGATTGAAAAGATTCCGAGAAGGAAGAACATAGAGAAGGCCGTCCAGGACGCCATCCGAACTCTTCTTATGACGAGCAGAAAAGTCCAGAAACACAAAAGGATGAGAAGGAGAACCCGCCCTTGAGGAAGGCAGGGAAGGTCAACCTGGCCGGCATAGATCCCAAGGATGTAGAGGATGAAGATGGGAATGAGAGGAAGACGAAAGGGGCCGCTCATGTCGGCCTCAAATAAATCAGACTCTTAGTAATTCTTGAGCCACCACCCACCGCTCAATCTGATTGGCTTCTTCGTAAATCTGGGTCACCTTGGCATCCCGCATCATCCGTTCCACAGGATACTCTTTCATGTACCCATAACCTCCAAGGATCTGGACGGCATCCGTAGTTACTTTCATGGCGATTTCGGAGGCGAAGTATTTCGAGATGGCTGAGAGTTTTTCTGTGTCCTTCAGTTTTCCGTCGATCTGAGAGGCTGCCTTGTACACCAGAGCCCGAGCGGCTTCCACTCGGGTGGCCATATCGGAGATCATGAATTGAATCGCTTGAAAGGAGGAGATGGGTTTGCCAAATTGCATGCGCTCATTAGCATAACGTACGGCGAAGTCAAGGGCTCCCTGGGCAATGCCAACGGCCTGTGCCCCGATGACCGGTCTCGACATGTTGATCGTATCCATTGCGATCTTCCACCCCTGTCCTTCGCCACCCAGACGATTTTCTTGAGGGACGCGGCAGTCTTCAAAGATCACATCCGTCGTTACCGAACCTCTCATCCCGATTTTCTCCTTCTTCTCTGCAAAAAGCAGGCCGGGCGTCCCCTCTTCCGCAACGAAAGCAGAAATCCCTTCTGCTCCATGTTCCGGCCGGGTGACTGCGAAGACAGAGTAAAAATTGGCCACACTCCCATGGGTAATGAAACCTTTACGCCCGTTGATCAGGTAATCCTTTCCTTGCTTCTCAGCGAAGGTCTTGATAGAGGAAGGTTCTAATTCTCCTTCCGGCTCCCTCAGCGCAAACGCGGTGAGACAGTTCTTCTCCGAAATCTCTGTGAAATACCTATCTTTTTGAGATGAATTCCCTCCCAATAAAATGGGTAACGACCCGAGCCCCTGCGACAGGATAAGAAGAGAGGATGACCCACAAACCTTTGCAATCTCTTCGACGACGACACAGAAGGAGGTCATGTCTCCATCGGTTCCCCCGTAGGATTCAGGAAGGAGAAGGGAGAGATAACCTTGTTTTCCAATGGCCTCTACTAAATCCCCGGGAAATTCTCCGGTGGCATCGATCTTGGCGGCCCGGGGCTGGACGATCCTCTGGGCCGTTTTTTGAGCAGCCGCCCGGATCATCGATCTTTCTCTTTCAATGTCCTTCATTTTTGTTGCCACGTGGAGGAGATAGGCGAGAATGTTATACAAATCGGAAGATTAATGGAGGAGAAGTCTTTTGTCAAGAGGAAAATAAAGCTTGCTCTCCCCCAGTTTTTTCCTCCATGAGCGAGTAGATCTCTGAAAAGGCATCGATACGGAGGGAGAATATTTTCTGTTACGTCCCATCTGGGGGGATTTCTTGGAGAGGCTTCTTCGGCCCGACCGTTTAGGGGTTCTGGCACACGGATGATGGCCCTTACGGAGTTTCCACTCTGGAGGGGTTTTTGACCCATTCCTACTCAGTATGGGCCTGATGAGGGCTCGGAGGAGGATTTCCCCGGGTTGGGGCAAAAAATGGGGGCGGAAGGAAATAAAGCTGTAAAATATTTGACTTTACCTCCTAGAATAATATAATAAACAATTTAAAACAATTTGCGGAAGGAGGGGAAAGATGGATGCCAGGGATTAGAATTAAGGAAAACGAATCTTTTGAAAATGCGCTCCGGCGGTTTAAAAAACAGGTAGAGAAAACGGGGATATTGTCAGAGATTCGCAAAAGGGAGCATTACGAGAAGCCGAGCATCAAACGGAAGAAGAAAGCGCTCGCCGCCAAGAAAAGGGCGATGAAGAGAATGAGAAAAATCATAGACAGGGGGTGAAGGATGAGCCTGGAAGAGAAAGTGGCCGAGGAAATGAAACAGGCGATGAAATCCGGCGACAAATTGCGACTTTCCACCATCCGGATGATTCGGTCGGCGTTAAAAAACAAAGAGATTGAGCTGAGAAGGAAGTTGGGGGATGAAGATGTGGTAAAGGCGATCCAGGTCATGGTGAGAAAGGGTGAGGAGTCCGTCGAGCAATTTCAAGCGGGCGGGCGTATAGATCTGGTCGAGAAGGAGAAGAAGGAGATGGAAATATTGAAATCGTTTCTGCCCCAACTCCTCAGTCAGGAAGAGATCATAACGATCATTGATCAAAGTATTCAAGAGACCCAGGCTTCATCCCCGAAGGATATAGGAAAAGTGATGAAATCCGTCCTGGCAAAAATCGGGGGGAAAGCAGACGGAAGGTTGGTCAATCAGTTGGTGAAAGAAAAGCTTTCCCCGTAAATTCCTCCTTTTGATAGATAACCCAATTCCTTTTTTCAAGCTTTATGGATGATCGTTCCCTCAAGTTTTTAGAGTTTTACCATTTACTCGATATCCTGAAAAAGTATTCCATTTCCCCCCTAGGTCGAAAGCGCTGTGAAGCCTTAAGACCTTCCAAAGACCTTTCTTTGATCCGGTCCAGACTGACAGAGGTGATGGAGTTAAAGGAAATCTTTGAAACAGAGGGGGAAATGCCCCTGGGAGGGGTGAAAGATATTGAGGAAATTTTCAATAAACTGGGGGTCGCCGGATCCGTCCTCGACATCCGCGAATTATTGGATCTTTATCGTCAGATAGTATTGTGCAAGGGGCTTCGGCGGTTTTTTCAAAAGTTGGAGCCTCTCAAGGCTGCTCATCTTCAGGAGAAAATCTCCAAACTTTCTAACCAAAAGGCTCTGGAGAAAGAGGTCCTTCAGTCCATCAATACGAAGGGTGAGATTCTGGACCGAGCCAGCCCGACCCTTCTGGATATCCGCCACCGACTGGGAGAGGTCAGAGAAAAGGCGAAGGGAACGCTTGAATCCCTCCTCCATCGAGAAGCACTTCAGCCCATCTTTCAGGAACAGTTTATCACTCTGAGAAATGGGCGTTATGTTCTTCTCATCAAATCCGATTTCAAGAATCGATTAGAAGGGATTATCCATGATCAATCGCAAAGCCGGATGACTTTTTTCTTTGAGCCCCTTCAAGCCGTCGCTCTTAACAATGAGGTCAACATCCTCGCGGGAGAGGAGAAGGAGGAGGAATACCGAATCCTGGCAGATCTTTCAGACAAGGTGAGAGAGGAGAGGGAGAACCTACGGGCCGACTTTGAGATTTTAGGAGAACTGGACCTCCTCTATGCAATGGCAAAGCTCTCGTCGCGCCTAAAGGGGGTATCCCCTCCCTTGAATGAGGAGGGCAGGATTGAGATGAGAGTGGCTCGAAATCCTCTCCTCGTGCTTCAACGTGAAGATCGGGTGGTTCCCATCCACCTCCGGATGGGAGATGGGGTGAGGGTCCTCATTGTGAGTGGAGCAAACGCAGGCGGGAAGACAGTGGCTCTGAAGACATTGGGACTCTTGACCTTGATGATTCAATCCGGCCTCCCCGTCCCTGTCGCAGAAGGAAGCCAGATGGGAATCTTTCAAGACGTCTTTGCGGTGATCGGCGACGAACAGAATATTGAGGAGAACCTGAGCACTTTCTCCAGCCATCTCCTCCGAGTGAATCAAATCTTAGGGAAGGCGGGGCCCCATTCCCTCGTCCTTCTGGATGAACTGGGAGTGGGAACCCATGCCCAGGAGGGATGCGCCTTAGCCATGGGTTTCTTGGATCGGTTCCGGGAAAGAGGAGCATTCGTAGTGGTCACCACTCACTTTGATCGACTCAAGGCCTATGGGTATCTTCACCGGGATGTGGAAAATGTGGCGGTTGAGTTTGACGAAGAAACTTTGGAGCCTAAGTATACACTTGTTTATGGGTCCTCAGGGTTGAGCAAAGCCTTCTCGATCGCTGAGAAGCTGGGAATCTCAGAAAAGGTGCTCGAAGCTGCCCGTACCCATCAAGATGGAGGCGATGAGGAGGTAGCCCGTGCCTTAGAGACCCTGGAAAGATTGAAGAGGGACGCAGAAAGAGAAAAGCTGCAGGTCTCCAAGATAAAGGAGAAGGCTGAGCTGGAAGGCCAGAGGCTGAAAAAAATACTGGAGACGATCAAGGAGAGAAGACTGGAGATTTATTCCAAGGCCGAGGAGAAGGCAGGGAAGGCGGTTCAGAAGGTTGAAGAGGAATTGAAGGAATGGATCCGCCGCAAGAAAGAGGAAAAACCGCATCTCCGCCTTCAGCGTAGAGCGCTCCAGGAGATCAGGGAAAAATCGTTCCCGTCCGTTAAAAGAAAAGGAGGTTCTGCGACCCCGAGTGGCCTGAAGGTCGGAGAACGTGTTAGAATTGAGAGCCTTCGAAGCGATGGGATCTTGATGGGCCTCGTCAAACCGTTGAACCGAGCCGAGGTGCTGACGGATAAAGCCAGAGTGAAAGCTCCCCTGTCTGAGATCGTTCAAGTGTCGGAGGATGAAGAGAAGAAGGAGAGGAGGATTCGGGAGAGCCGGTTCTTTTTAAAAGAGGCTGCCGAGGAGCCCTCATCTGAATTAAACGTCATCGGTCTGACCGTAGAAGACGCCCTTTCCAAGGTTGACAGATTTATCGATCAAGCCCTTCTCCATGGATTGGAGAAAGTCCGAATTATCCACGGAGTGGGTTCCGGGAAGTTGCGAAATGCGATCGGTCAATATCTGAACGGGCACGGGGCGGTCAAGAGTTTTTCTTCCGGGGAGACGTTGAAGGGGGGGCGTGGGATCACGATCGTTGAATTGAGGTGACTCGTTTGGCTACGGGACTCCTATCCGAGGAGAAAGTTTCAGAAATTCGGGATCGTTCCAGCATTCTGGAAGTAGTCTCAGATTATGTGACCCTTAAGAAGACCGGAAGGAACCATAGGGGGCTCTGCCCGTTCCATTCCGAAAAGACCCCCTCCTTCATGGTCAATGAGGAGAAGCAGATTTTTCACTGCTTCGGCTGCGGGGAAGGAGGCGACGTCTTCACGTTTTTGATGAAGGCGGGACATTTTTCTTTTCCACAGGCTGTCGAGGAACTGGCAAAGCGCTATGGAGTGAAGCTTCCCACCCGTGAACTCTCTGCACCCCAAAAGAGGGAAATGGCCAAGAGGGAGGTCCTCTTTGAGATCAACCGGATCGCATCAGAATATTTCCGTGACCTCCTGGCCAATCGGCGAGAAGGGGAGGAGGGCAGAAGGTATTTGTCTCAAAGGGGGATCAGCAGGGAGATCGTTGCGGAACATGGGTTGGGATATTCCGCCGACCGGTGGGACGGGCTGGTCGAGCATTTGCGCGAGAAGAAGGCTTCTCTCGACCTGGCGCACGAACTGGGCTTGATTTTTCCCAAGAAGAGAGAGGGCTGGTACGATGCCTTTCGAGGCCGGGTCCTCTTTCCCATCTTCGACCTCCATCAACGGATCGTCGGATTCGGGGGGAGAATAATCAAAGAGGGAGAACCCAAATACCTCAATTCCCCGGAATCGGGTATTTATCATAAGGGAGAGGTCCTGTACGGGCTCCAGGTGGCCAAGCGTTATGCGACGGAGAAGGACTGTGTGATCGTGGTCGAAGGGTATTTCGATCTGTTATCTCTCCACCAACATGGGTGGAGGCACAGTGTTGCCACGTTAGGCACAGCACTGACTCCACAACATATTCGAACCCTGAAGCGATATACCAGAAATTTGATTACCCTTTTTGATGCAGACCGGGCAGGGGACCAGGCGGCCCTTCGCTCCCTTCCCCTGTTCTTAGAAGAGGAAGTAGCAGGAAAGACGGTTGTCCTTCCAAATGGAGAAGACCCGGATGGATTTCTAAGAAAGGGAAATTTGGAAGACTTCACGAAGAGGATGGAGCATGCTGTTCCTCTCATCGATTTCTTTTTTGAACGGCTGATGAAGACTTTTGATGTGAAATCTGTCGATGGCAAGGTGAGAATAGCGAAAGAGGGCCTTGCCCTTCTCGGCAAAATCCCGGACAGAATTCGGAGAGATTTCTATACGAAGGCCTTGGCAGAAAGACTGGATGTCAAAGAATCTTTTCTTTACGAAATGCTCCCATCCTCTCCTAAGGGACCGTCGAAGGGAGGAGGGGATTCAAAAGAGTCATTGGCGGAGAGGACTTTTATGAAGTCGGAAGAAATGGTGATCCGACTGATGGTTCACCATCCCGATGTCATCCCGGTCCTTTCAGAGGAGGGTGTCCTGGAGGAGTTTGAGAGCCCGGCCTTGCAAAAAATCGGCAAGGCCCTGGAAGATCTCTATCAGAGAAAAGGAAGGCTCGATCTGGCCGAGGCCTTGGCCAGTTTTGAGGAGACGCTCAAAGGGAGGTTGTCCGAGTTTGCCTTTCAGGAGGGTGGGTTGGCGGGAGGAGACGCGGGAAGGATCCTGCAGGACTGCATTCAAAAGATTCGTGGGGCGAAGTTAAGAAAGGAAAAAGGCGAATTGCTCAGGAGGATTAAAGAAGCAGAGAAACAGCAAGAGGAAAGAAGACTTGTCCCTCTTTTGAAGGAACATCAGGAACTGGCGAAGAGGGAGAAAGGTCTTCAAAAAGGTAACGCTCGGAAAAGGTAGGAGAGGAGTCGATGGCCAAGGGAGGAAAGATCAAAGAGGTTGAGCAGTTGATTAATATGGAAGGGGAGAAGGGATTTCTGCCCTTCGACGAGGCGAGCGAACTCCCTCCCAACGATATCGTCTCCTCTGACCAGATCGATGATGTCCTCATGATGTTCGACGAAATGGACATTGATGTAGTGGATGATCTCCAGGGGCTGAAAGCAGAGGAAGAGAAAGCCCTAGAGAAAGAAGAGGAGGAAGGCGATGAGCTGGAAATGGAGACCCTCGGCAAGGCCACAGACCCTGTCCGGATTTATCTCCGTGAGATGGGATCGGTCTCTCTCCTCACCCGAGAAGGAGAAGTGGAGATTGCCAAGAGAATTGAAAGCGGCAAAAGAGAAGTGCTGAGTGTCGTCTTGAATTGTCCTATGGCCGTTAAAGAGGTCATCAATCTGGGCAACGTGATTAAGGCTGGGAAGGTGGAGATCCGGGAAGTGACCAACGAGATCGATGAGGAGGAGACAAGCTTTGAGGAAGAGCAGATCCAGAAAAAAAGGATTTTGGACCTCATCGGAAAGATTAAGCGAAAAAGTGAAGAGGTTCGGAGGCTCCTGAGAGGGGAGAGGGTGCCGAAGAGCAAGCTTCGGGGAAAGGTTGGGAAGAAACAGAAAAAGACGAAGAAGAAAGAGAAAGGAGTCAAGAAGAGACCAACAGAGATTAAAAGGAAGCAAGAAGAGATCCTAGAACTTTTCAACCAGATGAATCTGAGAGACAGTCAAATTGACAAGGTTGTTCAGAGGATGAAGCAGATGCTGAACCGGGTGGAGAAAGGGGAGGCTGAAATCGAGAAGATCGAAGGTAGGTGGGGGATTTCCATTCAGGAGGCGCGGACCTATCTGAAAAAGTTGAAGGCAAGGAGTTTGAGTGAGAAGAGGCTTTTAAGAAACCGAAAACTGAGCAAATCCGACCTGCAAGAGCTTTCCGGGACAGTCGCGCAGGTCCAAGGGAAGATCCATAAGACGGAAATGGAATGCGGGTTGACTGCTGGTAAGCTGGGAGCTGCGGTGAAGGCCATCGTGGAAGGAGAGACTAAAGCCAAGGAGGCCAAAAGTGAACTGGTGAAGGCGAACCTGAGGCTGGTCGTCTCCATCGCGAAAAAATATACCAATCGTGGGCTTCAATTCTTAGACCTCATTCAGGAAGGAAACATCGGGTTGATGAAGGCGGTGGATAAATTTGAATACCAACGAGGTTATAAATTTAGCACCTATGCGACCTGGTGGATCCGTCAAGCCATCACACGGGCCATCGCTGATCAGGCGAGGACCATTCGGATCCCTGTTCATATGATCGAGACGATCAACAAATTGATCCGAACCTCTAGGTACCTCGTCCAGGAGATAGGGAGAGAGCCTACTCCCGAAGAGATCGCTGCGAAGATGGATTTGGCTTTGGATAAAGTCAGGAAGGTGTTGAAGATTGCTAAAGAGCCTATTTCACTCGAAACGCCGATCGGGGAGGAGGAAGACAGTCACTTAGGGGATTTCATCGAAGACAAGGCAGTCATCTCCCCTCAGGAGGCCGTGATCAGCGCTAATTTGTCGGAACAGACTCGAAAGGTTCTGGCCAGCTTGACCCCCAGAGAGGAGAAGGTTTTAAGGAAGCGATTTGGAATTGGAGAAAAATACGACCATACCTTGGAAGAGGTGGGGCAGGATTTCAATGTCACCCGGGAAAGAATCCGGCAGATCGAGGCAAAGGCATTAAGGAAGTTACGGCATCCCAGCCGAGCCAAGAGATTGAAGAGTTTCCTCGAGACGTAGTGTCAAACGCGGATTGCAGACTGCGGAATTCGATTCCGAAATCCACAGTCTGCAATCCCAAACCCGAAATAGGGATGGGGTTGACACTCCCGAGGGATGACATATAATGAAAGATGGGCCCATAGCTCAGCTGGAAGAGCCACCGGCTCATAACCGGTAGGTCCCTGGTTCGAACCCAGGTGGGCCCACTCGGAAAGAGGAGAATTTCTTATGGACTCCTTGGGGATAAAAGAAGGGATGCTCCGCGAGTCTGGACGGGACAAAAAGAGTGCACTCAAAGGGTGCACTCTTTTTGTTTGGGACGAACGTGTAGGGAACGGTTTGAAACCGTTCCCTACCCTTGATTGCTGAAAAAGCGAGTGGACAGGAGGCAACGGTTGAAGGACCAATTAAAACTGCTATGGGAGCTTCAAAAAATTGATCTTGAGCTGAAGGCGATTAAGGAAGAAAAGGAACGGTATCCCAAAGAAATCAAGAAATTGGATGAAAAACAGAAGATCGAGAAGGAGAGAATTCAGAAGGAAAGGGAGAAGGTCGAATCCTTAGAGAAGACACGGAGGCAAAAAGAGGGGCATCTCAACGTGGAGCAGGAAAAAATCAAACGGGCAGAAGGAAGGATGTCCGAGGTGAAGACCAACAAAGAATATCAGGCCCTTCTTAGCGAGATTGACGCCATGAAGGGAGCCAACAGCCGCATAGAAGAAGAGATCCTCCAAGTGATGGACGAGATCGACGAGCTCAAGAAGGATCTCTCTAAAAGGGAAAAAGAGATGGGGAGCACCCTGGAAAAGATTGAAGGGGAACGCAAGAAACTTCAGGAAAAAATGGCCCAAGGCGAGGAGGCCTGGAATGAACGGGTGGAACGAAGGGATGACCTTTCTAAACAGATCGAATCGAAACTGGTTAAGCTGTATCATACCCTGAAGGAAAAGAGGCAGGGGGTGGGTGTGGTCAGTGTAAAGAATGAGACCTGTCAAGGCTGTTTCGTAAACGTCCCTCCCCAACTGTTCATTGAAGTTCAGAAAAACAATGCCCTCGTTCGGTGTCCCCACTGCAATCGAATTCTTTATTGGGAGGGAGATCGAAATAGAAAATGAAATCCCCGGTGAAAGGGGTCGATTGGTCATTTATATTGACGGGGCCTCCAGGGGAAATCCAGGAAGGGCAGGGGCAGGGGTTTGGATTACGGATCGAGAGGGGAGGAAAATCTCGGAGGTGAGCCGTTACCTCGGCCACAAGACCAACAACCAGGCGGAGTACTGGGCTTTTCTTTTGGCGCTAAGGGAGGCTGAACGACTAAAGGGTGAACATATTCAAATCTTCACGGATTCAGAGTTAGTAGAAAGACAAATTAAAGGCATCTATCGCGTGAAGGATTTAGGTTTAAAGGCCCTCCACAATAGAGTGCTTCAGGATTTAGAAACATTTTCATCCTTTGAGATCGAATCCATCCCAAGGGAAAAGAATGGAGAGGCGGACCGTCTGGCAAATCAAGCCATTGAGAGAAGGATAGCGAGGGAAAAAAGAAGGGAGCCAAAAAACGATGATAAGCTCTCTTGATTACGTAGATTCGAAAAACGGATTGCACAGATTTTTCAATTCAGATCTGTATAATCGCTTCTAATCGGTATAATAAAAGATTTGGTTACTTTTCTAGAAATCTGAAAAAGCGATTCAGGCAAGGCTGGTCAAAAATGCCCAGATGCAAGGCTCCCGAAACCCTGAGAGTGGCGTCGCGACGAATAAGGAGCGACTTCTTGCCACGCCGACGAGTCGGTGAGTCGGCTAGAGGCGTACTTGGGCGTACGCCGCAACGACGAAGGATAAAGGAAACGCTGCAGATGGGTGTTTTTCAGCAGCTTGCTAAAGGAAGGAGGGGAGTCGAAGGGGAACAGATGGTCGCTCCTTCTGAGATCGTGCGAGGCAGGAACTCAGGGGGGGAGGAAAGTCCGAGCTCCGCAGGGCAGGGTGGTCCGTAACGCGGACTGCTCCGGAACCGTGACAGCACAGGATTTCGGGGTAAGGAAAGTGCCACAGAAAAGATACCGTCCCGACGGAAGTCGGGATAAGGGTGAAAAGGCGAGGCAAGAGCTCACCAGTACCCTAAGCGATTTGGGTAGCTTGGTAAACCCCACCCGGAGCAAGACCAAATAGGTTCCGTTTCTCCCGCCGAAGGCGGGGGATAAGAAAAGCCCATTCAAATTTGTTCCGAGGTTATTGCCTCGGGACAGAGACGGGACGGGTTAGGTCGCTTGAGGCCTTGAGCAATCAAAGCTCTAGATAAATGGCCATCCACCTGACTCCCGCTGAAAAGCGGGATCGGGACGACAGAACTCGGCTTATGGATCCCTTCGGCTCCTATTTTCTACCATTCCCTCCGTCTCCACTTTGAAATTGCGTTGTAATGGCGATGAGGGACGGGTGACAAGCTTCGGAAGCCCTAGGATTGCGGATTTTTGAAAGGCATGGTCAATCATTTCTGCCGGCGGAAATAATCTCTTCACGGAATATATGCGCAAGAATTTAGATAATAGGTTCCAGTCTAAAATGTCCTCAGCCAGCCACCTGTCCCCCGTCAATCTTACATTCTCTCACACGAAGGGATTCATCTTTTTGCATAATCGCTGTCACGACACAGTCTCTTGTGGGGAGGGTTCAAGTCTCGGATTTTGAATTCAGAGAGTTTGTATGCAACTTAGGATTCAAGAAAAGTGGACCGCAGGAGGGATCGTCTTCCTTCTGGTCTGGCTTTATCCCTTTTCAGCCTTCTGCCAAAGAGCAGCGATCAAAGATGTGAAGGTGAAGGGGAGGAACGGGGCCTGGGAGGTTAGCTTCAACGTGGAGAACTGTTTTACAGAGAAGATGGAGGAGGCGATCCAGTCAGGGATACATACGACCTTCACCTTTTATATTAACCTTTGTCAGAGGAGAGCTTGGTGGAAGGATCGAAGAATGACTTCTGCTGAGTTTCGGCACACTGTTCAGTATCATCCCATTGAAAAGACGTATCTGGTGAAGTTAGGAGAAAAACACTCCTCCATGATCGTTTCAAGTTTGGAGGAAGCCAAGGGGCTGATGTCGAGAGTGAGGGAATTTGAAGTCCGATCCATCTCTCCGCTCGAACAGAGAATTTCCGCCTACCTTCAAATCAAGGCTGAATTGGATCCGGTCAGGCTTCCTCTTCATTTAGAGTATTTCTTCTTTTTTGTCTCCTTATGGGATTTTGAAACCAGTTGGTACCGCGAACCTCTTCCGCCTTGAAGATTCCGCGTCGCCCCTTCTTACGAAAGGGACGAAAGGGATAAAGAAGGTTAATCGATGAAGAAGACGCTTTCCCCTGAAGCAAAAAGACGACGCAATGAGCTGATTATCATTGGAATCATCTCCTTCCTGATTCTCGTCTTTACAACCGTAGAGATGAAGTTGCCCCAGATTGAGGGGAAAATCCCTGTGGCCAACAACATCATCATCTTCAGCCTGATCAATATCAATATTATCCTGATTCTCCTCCTGATCTTTTTGGTGATCCGGAATCTTGTAAAACTGATTTTCGAGCGGAAACGAAAAGTTTTGGGGGCCAGGCTCAGAACCAAATTGGTGGTGGCCTTTGTCAGCCTCTCCCTCATCCCGACCATTCTCCTCTTTTTAGTAGCCGTGGGTTTCATCACCAACAGCGTGGAGCACTGGTTTAGCGCCCAGGTGGAGCAATCCCTTCAAGGGTCGTTGGAAGTGGCTCAGAGCTACTATCGAGATTTTGCCAACGATGCCGTTTCCGCCGCTCAACAGGTCGGTAAGTCCCTCTCCGAGCAGGGCCTTCAGAAGGGATCAAGAGAAATAGGCTTTTTGAGAGAACAGCTCGAAGCCAGACGGAAGGAATACTCTCTCAGCAGCCTTGGGATATTATTAAGAGGAGAGGGGAATTTGATTGGAGCAGAGGACCCCACGCTCAAATCTGTCTCTCTCCAACTTCCGAAGGATTTGTTAGGGGCAGGGTTTTCAGGAAAAGAGGTTTCCAGAATCCTGTCTGTGGGGGAAGGAGAGATGATTACCGGCATCGCCCCTATTTTCAATGCTTCGGAGGCAGGCGAGGTGGTGGGAATCGTCGTGGCATCGCATTTTATCCCGAAGAGTCTAACGGTGAAGATGCGTGAGATCTCACAGGCCTTTGTGGAATATAAACAATTGAAGATTTTGAAAAAGCCGATTAAGTTTAGCTATATGATGGCCCTACTCATGGTGACCCTTCTCATCGTCTTCTCGGCCACTTGGTTTGGTTTCCATTTGGCCAAGGATATTACGATCCCCATTAAAGACCTGGCTGAGGCTACCTCCCGGATTGCTTCGGGAGACCTCAATTTCCGAATTCAGATGAAAGCAGCCGATGAGATCGGGATGCTTGTCCAGTCCTTCAATCAGATGACGGGAGACCTCCAGGTGAGCCGTACCGAGTTGGAGCAGCGGAAGAAGTACATGGAGATTGTCCTGAAAAATGTGGCCGCGGGAGTGATTTCCATCGATGAAAAGAGAAATGTGACCACGATTAACACTTCCGCGGAGCAGATGTTGGAGATCAAAGGAGATGCCGTCCTGGAGAAAAATTTCTTCGAGGTACTGCCGAAGGAGTATGTGGGACAGATTGAGCGGTTGTTGGAGGAGCTCAAATCTTCCCGAAAGGATTCCATCGAGAGACAGGTCATTGTAAACCTGGAGGGGAAATCCTTATCCCTATTGATTAATCTGACGACCCTGAAGGATGAGGAGGGGAAATCCTTGGGGGTCGTGGCCGTCTTCGATGACCTCACTCAGTTGATCAAGGCCCAGAGGATGGCGGCTTGGAGGGAAGTGGCCCGTCGAATTGCCCATGAGATCAAGAATCCCCTCACCCCCATTCAGCTTTCTGCACAACGATTGAGGAAACGGTACTTGGAGAAACTTCAACCCGATGGGACGGTCTTTGATGAGTGCACCCGGACGATTGTGAAACAGGTTGAAGAGTTGAAGGGAATGGTCAATGAATTTTCGAACTTTGCGCGAATGCCGGCCTCCCAGCCTACTCCCAATCATCTCAATGAAATCATTCAGGAAGCGCTCGTTCTCTTTCAGGGATTCCAGAAACAAGTCCGGTTTGAATTTAACCCGAGCGAGCTTCCCATGCTCAACGTCGACCGGGATCAAATGAAGCGGGTGATGATCAATCTAATCAAGAACAGTCTTGCTGCCATCGAAAACGGGGGGAAGATCAGAATCCGGACGAGTTACAATCCCCAATTCCAGACAGTCCGCCTCGAGGTGAGTGACGATGGTTGTGGAATCCCTGATGAGGACAAAGGGAAACTGTTTGAACCCTATTTCTCAACTAAGAAAACCGGAACGGGATTAGGGCTGGCCATTGTCAACGCCATCATCTCCGATCACAGCGGGTATATTCGCGTACGGGACAATAAACCCAAAGGCACGACCTTCCTCATCGAACTTCCCATCCGTATTTAAAAAAAGCCGAGCGCAGAGCGCATAGGGCATCGCGTAAAAACCTGCCAACAGGCCGGCCTTTTCTTCCTTCGCGAATATTCGGAGTAAAGGAATCCTTTGATTTAAATCTCCTTTTCCGCTAAAATACTAATATATAGCCGATAGGGTGTTTATCTTATTAACTAACCAATTGACTTTATTGCGGCTATGCGCTTAGCGCTATGCTCTATGCGTGGTTTTAAGAGATGGGAGAAAAGTTAATTTGCCAGAATAGAAAGGCATTTCATGACTACTTCATCGAGGAGTCGGTCCAGGCCGGAATCTCCCTGGTTGGGTCAGAGGTCAAATCCCTGCGGGAGGGAAAGGTTAACCTCGGGGATAGCTACGGTGATATCAAAACCGGAGAGGTCTTCCTAGTCGATGCTCATATCAGCCCTTATCCCCAGGCTAATCGGTTGAATCACAACCCGTTAAGGACGAGGAAACTCCTGCTTCACAAAAAAGAGATCAAACGCCTCATAGGCAAAGTGGAGCAAAGGGGGTATACGCTGATTCCGCTCAAGCTCTATTTTGTCGATGGAAGGGTGAAGGTAGATCTCGCTCTGGCAAAAGGAAAGAAGCTGTTTGACAAAAGGGAAACGCTCAAGAAGAAAACCATGGAACGCGAGATGGAAAGGGGGCGAAAAGGGTTCGACGGGGATCGTTGACGTCA
>DASPPQ010000044.1:0-8614 GCA_035625415.1 Thermodesulfobacteriota bacterium | reverse complement strand
CGAAATCGATAAGGAATGGGAAAGGTTTTTCACCCTTCTCCATGGAATAATTCGGAACTTTTGTGAAAAACTCTTCCATTTTTGAATCTCATTAAAACATTGAAATTTGACAAAGATAGAGTGGTTATGGGAACTTATTATAATAGCCGAGACTCGGCATCGAAAATGCAAGTAAAACCTTGAGGAAGAAGTCCGCTCATCTTCATGCAACTTCAGTTTCAAGGCACCTTCGGGGGGTGGATTAGGTAAACCCCCCGCCAATTACGTTAAAAGGGGCAGGGTCAGCAGTGGCTCTGCTTTTTTAACTCTTTCTTCCAGAAACATTTCAATCCATGGAGAAGTGAATGAGGAGCTTCCTGATTAATAAAAACCTATCTCTCTATTACTGGCTCAAAAAGAGAATCGGTAAGAGAGGGGCTTTCTGGATGGCAAATTCCATTGAGAAGGTTGTCCTCATTTTTGGAAGAGAACAGGTAGATGACAGATAATGGTAGCTTATGAATTTTATTGCCATGACGAAGTAAAGGGGTACGAGTTACTTGGAGTACTCCCAGAGAGGAGAAGTGATCCTGCAAGAATAGCCCAGAAGTCAGTATTAGGATGGGTGTATAAAGTTTTTGGTAATAAATTTTGTTCCAAAGGTATTTATTTCATTCAGATAACGATCAATGAGAATACGGGGATGATTTTTCGGCCTACTCCAACTTTCATAACGCAGAAGTAAATTCAAAAAATAAACCCATATTTGATTTAGACGAGGGCAAAAGCAGGGTCAATTCAGTTCTGCCTTTTTTTGCATATTTCTACCAGTAATCGTCAACTCCCAAGTTATCTTCCTACTGAATATTCGTAGGTGGAGTCCGCAACCTTCTTCCCAACACTTCCTTCCTCAAATCCTCAAGTTGGGAATCCATATCGCTATACCAGATGTTAGGTGATAATCCTCAAAAAGATAATTTTCATCTTTTTTCTTCATTGACAAAAGATATATTTGAGGTATTGTTGATTCAACAATCCTAACAAAACTTTCTCTTTCCAAATGGAGTAGTGGCTGAATTGAAATAAGAATCATTAACCTTTTTTGAAATATAAACCATTGGAGGAAAAAATGAACCCGGTGGACTTGCGAGAATTGGAAAGAGCTGAAGTTACCGTTCTGGTCGATAATTACACGGATCTTCTTCTACTGCAAAGCACAAATGTTGTGAAACGGACCTTATCTCCTCCACCCCAAGCCTTTCTGGCAGAGCATGGGTTCTCCTGCCTGATAAAGACGAGCGACGGATCTGAGGAGCACGTGATCCTCATGGATGTGGGGATCTCAGGGACCTGCCTTCTGCACAATGCCCAACTCTTGAAAATCGATTTGAGCAAAGTGGAAGCATTGATCCTGAGCCATGGACATTTTGATCACTGCTGGGGCCTACGAGAGATCTTGTCAAAGATCCCTAGAGGCATTCCTCTTGTTTTTCATCCGGACGCCTTCCTTCCCCGTCGTTTCAATCTCCCTGCCCTCAAAATTCAGGTGTCTATGCCTTCCCTGGATGAAAATATGCTGAGAAAAGCCGGGATGGAAATCCGAAAAATCCGGGAGGATTCAATTTTGGCATCAGGCCGTGTACTCGTCCTGGGTGAAATTGATCGGATAACGGAATTTGAAAAGGGAATGCCGGGGATGGAGGCGGAAATAAATGGAGCGTGGGTGGCAGATCGTTTTCCGGATGACCGTGGCGTAGCAGTCAAGGTGAAGAACAAAGGGCTGGTGGTAATCGGCGGGTGTTCCCATGCCGGGATCGTTAACACCGTGAAACATGCCCAGAAGGTAACCGGGACACCCAAAGTCCATGCCGTTCTTGGCGGGTTTCATCTGACCGGGCCGATGATGGAACCTGTCATAGGCCCGACGATGGGGGAGATGAAAAAGATCAACCCGGATTACATCATCCCCACTCACTGCACCGGTTGGAGAGCGATCAATCAGTTTGCAAAGGAAATGCCGGAGCAGTTCATCTTAAACACCGTCGGAACGACTTATATTTTCGGATAGGTCAGATCTGTCCCAGGGTCTACATAGCAGGTGGAGTCGGCAGCCGGTTTTCTGAGCGCTTCTTCCTGAAATAGAGATTCTTGAAATTTGCCTTTCTATACAAGATTTCAATCCGCAATCCTCAAAAAGATCATTTTCACGAACCCATCTTAGGTATTAACAAGAAGGTCACTTATGATACTTTAATTTTGCTTAGAAGAATCTCGCATCGACAGCACATCGTTTTCGCGCAGCACGCCATAGAATGGCGCATGGCATTTCGTAAACGTCAGATCGTCATGGAGGTAAGGGAATGAGAACATCACCTCGTGCAAGTAAAGCACTTATGGCGTTTCTTGTGTTTCTTGGGACTCTTGTTTTCCTTATGCAGGTCGCGGCTTATGCAGCCAGCACCTTCACCATCGCCGTCATCCCTGACACCCAGAACTACGTGAACGAGACCAACCCTCAGCCGGGCAGTCTGAGCGTCTTCAAGGCGGAAACTCGGTATCTCGCAGACCAGAAAGATTCCATGAACCTCGTCTTCGTCACCCATGTGGGCGACGTAGTACAGCACGGTGACGGCACGGATGGCACTGCGGGTAACGCGTCCTGGGGGGCCGGGACCGAATGGGAGCGGGCTAGGTCTGCAATGGACATTATCTCCGCGTCCGGCTTGGTCTTCGGTATGTCACCCGGCAACCACGACTACGACAATTACAGCGATCCGGCGCGGGGCACGCTGAAGGGCAGTGTGCTGTGGAGGCGGTATTTTGGGTCCGGTTCGTCGTACTTCGCCGGCAAATCATGGTACGGCGGCGCCTCGGACAGCCTGCCCTATAACCCAGGTCTATCGAGTTTCCAGACGTTCCAGGCCGGGGGAAGGAACTTCCTTCACATCTCCCTCGAGATGGAGGCCGGGGACCCAGCGCTGACCTGGGCGCAGGGGGTGATCGATTCCCACAAAGGTTATGCGACCCTCATCACCACGCACGAATATCTCAGCCCTCCTGCGAACGAGGATAACAGAGGACCCATGGCACTCCCCGCCCAGCGCATTGCTGCCACCTTCCTGAAGGGTTCGCATGGTGGCTGGAACGATGCCCAGGGTGTCTGGGACAAGCTCATTTCCAAAAACGACCAGATCTTCATGGTCATTTGCGGCCACGCGTGGACCCCTACGATCGCCGGCGTCTCCAAAGCGGAGAACATGCGTATTGACCAGAACGTTTTCGGCCACCCCGTCTATCAGATCCTTACCGACTACCAGGGGAACACCCTCGGTCTGGACGGCATCCCGGACGCCGACCCCGGCGGCGACGGTTGGCTCCGGTTCATGGAATTTAACCTGGAGGCCGGCACCATCTACTTCAGCACATACTCCCCGACGCTCAACAGGTATGCCGGCCGCAACGGCCAATGGACTTTCAACCAGCACCCAGGATTCTCTGACTTCACCCTCCCCATCCCGTATCAGGTTCTCAACGCGTTGGTGTCCCTCCCCGCCACGCCTACTGCTCTTCCTGCTCCCAGGCCCTAAGGGTAGCTCCGAAAGCAGGCTGGCGAGAAACGTACCGGACAGGCGTCGCGTCTTTTGTTTCAAGGAAGTCACCGAGCTTTCCGAGGGAACCTTCGGAGTCGAATCGGTCAAAGGTAAAGGAACAACCGTTCGCACCTCGTGGCCACTGAACAAGAGTTCCTAAATCTCCAGTATCTGAGGAAACATCGAGGAGCCTCTACATCTGCCATATTCTCTCTGTCTTCAGGCCACCGAAAATCTTTCAATATGATCCTCAACTATTCAATTGGGGTTCTTAATTGCTACCCGTAATCGTTGGCCCAAGAATTGTCTCAGGGCGAAGATTAGCAGGTGTTATCCGCAAATAAAGAAAATCGGTATTCAATTGTCAAAGAGCGAGGCAGGATCAAAAATGGTTTTGCCTTTTTTGTTTTTCAAAAATACTCCTGAGCTCGGGATTCTCAAAAATCTTCCTATCCTGCAACCTTTCAAGTGGTGGTTGACGGTCGCCCATTTACAAAATAACTAATACAGACGCGCTATTTCTTTTTTAATGTCCCTGATTCCCCCCTCATCCCGCCTTCTCCCTATGGAGAGAGGTGAAGGATGAGTGAGCATTCCCTGACGATTGCTACATCGCGGGTAAAAGGGCGGTATTAAACCAGAACTTCAGGATCGAAAGAGAGGACTTGCAGGCAAGATCATTCACAGCAGCAAGATACTTTGAGAAAGGAAAGGATAGTGTCGTCGTTACTGTTAATGCGAATGTTATCGCCGCGGGTAAAGACAAGTCTACCGTTTATGCCAGTGCTACCCAGCATGTCGAGAAGGTTAGAGTGAAAACCGATAGGGCACTCCTCGGATTGGTCCCGGCTGGAAGTGAAGCGACGAAGGTGAAACAAGAAGAAAGGACAATAGAGGACAAAGATTTCTACAACAAACTTTTCGTATCTTTAGAAAAAGAGCTTAGTATTGTCCGAACAGGTCGATAAAGAAACGAAGTCTACTGCAGAACACGCTATGAAAGCGCTAACCACACTCATTCCATTACCGCGCGATGTTTAATGGCTAATTTAACTCGGATACACGGGGTTCGGATAGCAAAAGTCGTTGACTAGGAATGAAATGTTGTCGAGGACGGAAAGATTTTTGACAAACATTGCTTGTCTTGATGAGCAGGAAGGGTTATGAATAAGAAGCCGGGGACATTCAGATCGACTCAGAGCGCGCTAAGCCTACTTGCTGGCGGGCTTAGACTTTTTTCTCGCCTTATTCACCCTTATCTTTTTGAGTTCCGCCACACGAACGATGAGCTTCTCCCATTCGGATTTTATCTGGTCCCGCTCCTTCTCAACTTTTAATATCCTACGATAGAGCGAGAGCACCCTCAAAAACATCTTGGCCTTCTCATCGTCCACCTGTTTTCCGTCACAGTAGTCCCTGAGATACTTGTCGGCCGTTGCCACTAACGGTTTAAAGAGCTCCGAGTTTTTTTTCTTCATCTTTTTTTCGTCCTTTGATAAAAAGATTACGTGCCCGTGTCCCTGCCTGCCGGCAGACAGGCCTCTCACCCGTCCATAAAATATTACCAACAAGTATAAGCGGAACGCAAGAAAGAATATTATCGGCGGGGCTCCCCTAACTTAGAAGAGGCATCACCTCTGACCATCCATATTTTTTAGAACAAACTCTATGATATCCATCACAACCATCTGGATCTTTTTTCTTCTGGCATTGCTCTGAATAGAGCGGATGCATTGCTGGCAGGCAGTGATCACCATATCCGCCCCTGTTGCCTTAATCTCCTCTATCTTTGCCTGGGCCATGGCTGCGGAAAGATCCGGACGCACCATCTCAAGATTGCCCCCTCCCCCGCAACACTTGCATTGATCTCTGTTTCCCTCCATCTCCACCAACTCTACCCCCGGAATGGCCCGCAGAATTTCCCGAGGGGCTTCATATACCCCACTGGCCCTCCCAAGGTCGCAGGGATCATGATACGTCACCTTCGTTGTCTTCTCTTTAAAGCGGATCTTGCCTTCGTCGATCAATTTCTTAAGGAATTGAGTCGAGTGAAAGAGCTGAAGACCATTCCCCGCCTGGTGCGCCTCAGTCCATGTGTGATAGCAGGAGGGACAAGCAAAAACAACGTTTTCTGCTCCTTTTTCTCTCACCTTCTCCACATTGTGTTCCATGTAGGTTTCGGCCCTCTTCTTCATCCCTGCCGCGATCAGAGGAAAACCACAGCACCACTCCTCTCCTCCCAGAAGCGTAAAATCGACCCCTGCCTTGTCCAGAATTTGGACAAAGGATTGAGGGATCCTCTTTGTCATCGGAAAATAGGAAGCGACACATCCAGTGAAGTAGACCACCTTTGCCCTTTCCCTCTGGAACATATCCTGGGGGGGCTCACCCAGGCCCTGCACCCACGCCGCCCGATCCTCGCCTGGCTCACCAATAATGTTGTGCACCCTTTTCAAGGTCTCTGCCAACTGGTCCATGGCCTGAGGATAATTCCCTTTTTCAACCATAAATCCTCTAAGGGCAGTCCTCACTTGCTTTGTATCGATAAACGCGGGACATTCCAGAGCACACCTTCCACACAAGGTGCAGAGATAGGGCTGATCGGAGCACTTCTTTAGCGCTTCCTCGATATTCTGGGACCCGAAGATCATCCCCGGCAGGCCGTACGCTTTCTTGATGACCGATTTGAGGTTGGTATAAACCCCTCCCATGGTAGTCCCTAACTCTTTATTCTGCGAGTAGACTGGACAGACTTCCACGCAGCTGCCACACTTCACACAGGCGTCGAGGGAAACGAGTTCCTTCACAGAAAGTGGAAGAAGCGTTTCTCGGGTCCCAGGTTGAAACGCCTTGGGGGGCATCAAATCGATGAACATGACGATAGGGATCGTAATGATATGCCAAAGCTTCTTATTATAAGGGATAAAAGCAACGAGCGTGGCCAGGAACAACCCGGATATAGACCAGAGAGGATAGTTGATAGAGGACCAAGGAAGTCCCAGAGGAGCAATGAGTTTACTCAGGCCGAAGGAGACGAACCAATATTGGGCTACGGAGTTTGGGAGAGAATACGTCAGGATGCTGATCGCTTCGCAGAAAAACCGAAGGATAAACCATCCTCCCAACAGGTTGACGGCAACAATGTCTCCGAGCGATGTTTTGAAAGGTGTCGCCTTCGCAATAAATCTTCGATAGACGGCAATCAACTCTCCGGCCAGGATCATGGCCCCAAAGAGGTCAAAAAAGATCGCGAAAAGAGCGCCGGAGAGGCTGAGCGACATACCACTTAAATCACGGAAAAAATAGAAATCACAGAAAGGCGCATAGAAAATTCTCAGCAAGAAGGAATACCCCTCAAATTGCGGCATCACATCTGCTTTCAAATGGCCTGCGATCAGGATCCCGGGGTAGCCAATCATAATCAGAACTTTCATCAGCCACCTCAACTTATCCTGGCCAAAGATCTTTCTCTGGAGGATACCATCCATCAGCGCGATCTCGGCCAGCTTCAAAAGCTTAGCGCTAAAAAACACTGAGAATACTCCCTTCACAAGGGCCTTCCAGTCCCATTGCCCTTGCCAGTAAAGGAAGAGTCTCAGGGCGAGACCAGTGAAAAAGATGACCGCGCCCCCCATAAAAAAGATGACAAAGAGCGGATAACTCATCACGATATACCCCTTCCTTCAGTTCGTCGGCTAATTTTAACACTTATATCAAACTTCATCCATGGGAAATGTACCAACCTCCCCTATACCCTCCCCTTTGCCGCGGAAGGGAGGCACGGGTGCGACTTTTTTCCCCCTTGTTCGATTATGGGTTACGTGTTATTTTACGTCAAAATACCAAGAAGATATGAATTCATCTATTCTGAAAGCTATTTTTGCCTCCATGGAACAAGGGGTTGTTTTTATTGACGATCGGAATCGGATCGCCTATTGCAATCCGGCGGCAGAGAAGAATCGAAAGATTAAGATGGATGAAGTATTGGGCCAATCCGTTCTAAACTACCATCCACAAAAGGCCCATCCAAAGGTCCTGCAAATCATCAAAGACTTAAGGACCGGAAAGGCAAAAGGACATCGCCGGATGAACATTCGGATGGTGGAAGGAAAATTTTACGACAACACCTATACAGCTGTCTGGGACTCCAAACACAAATATTTGGGGACCCTCGTTGTCAGCAAAGAAATCACACAGCGAAAGAAAATGGAGGATGAACTCAAAGAGGCGTTGAAAAAACTGAAGGTCGCCAACGAAGAACTGAGGCAGCTCGATCGAGTGAAGGACGACTTCCTCTCTAACGTCAGCCATGAGCTGAAAACGCCGATGATCTCGGTGATGGGCTATATCGGATTGCTGTTCAAAGAGAAGGCGGGGGCACTGACGGAACAGCAGAAAAAGTTCTTGGAGATATCCTACAAAAACTTGCGAAAACTCGAAAGGAACATAGACGATCTTTTGGATTTGGCCGAGATGGGGGTACCAAAACCATCGTGGATATTCGAGCCGGTCGATCTCGTGAAAGTCATCCAGTTTTCATGCTCCACCGTCGAGCCCCTGGCTAAGGAACATCAAATCGAAGTGGAAGTTCAACTCCCCCCGGAACCGGTCGTGGTCTCCGGGGTTGAGGAAAAACTCAACCAACTCTTCGACAATCTTCTTACCAACGCGATCAAATATAACCGCCAAGGAGGGAAAATCTACGTCGGCCTTGAGCACGACCCTGAATTCATCTTCACCCGCATCGCTGATACAGGGGTTGGGATTCCATACCAGTCCTTGAAGGAAGTGTTTACGCGCCATTTCCAGGAAAAGACAAAACCCCTTGGAAAGACCAAGGGGTTAGGAATCGGCCTCTCCCTCGTTGAGGAAATCGTCAAGCTCCACCGGGGAGATATCCAGATCGAAAGCGAATTGGGAACGGGAACCACCTTCACGGTAAGGCTCCCTAAGAGTCCTGTTAACCCCCCTTAAATTAAGGAGGGAATAGAGAGGGGGTTACCTATAACTCCGAACTCTCAACTATTTTTTTCTCTCTCCTGCTA
>DASPPQ010000043.1:0-7972 GCA_035625415.1 Thermodesulfobacteriota bacterium | reverse complement strand
ACAGCCGGCCTCTGACCGCCGCTGATGCTGACGAGTCCTACGCCCGGAAGCTGCGAGATCTTTTGTCCAAACCGCGTGTCCGCCAGGTCCTCTACCTGAAAAAGTGGTAGCGTCTCTGAAGTCAACGCCAGGGTCAGGATCGGCGCATCTGCCGGATTGACTTTACTGTAAACGGGCGGGGTCGGAAGGTCTGGTGGCAGAAACGTGAAGGCCGCATTGATAGCTGCTTGCACCTGCTGTTCGGCCACGTCCAGGCTGAGGTCCAAACTGAATTGGAGCGTAATGCTCGAGCTGCCGCTCGAGCTTGTTGAAGTCATCTGTGTCAGACCAGGCATCTGACCGAACTGACGCTCCAGCGGAGCCGTCACGGATGAGGCCATGACCTCGGGACTCGCACCCGGAAAGAACGTGCGTACCTGGATGGTTGGGTAATCCACCGTTGGTAAGGCAGATACCGCTAACTCGCGATATGCCACAAAGCCGGCCAGAATGATCGCCACCATCAGCAGAGTCGTTGCAACCGGCCGCAAGATGAAAGTGCTGGAGAAATTCATTAGTAGCCTTTTTGCTGGGTATTGACGTTCTCTGCTGCGCCGCTGCTTTGAGGCCTTAAATCCGCTCTGGTTCCTTCTCTCAGCCTCTCTGCACCATCGACCACAACCAGCTCACCAGGTGAAAGCCCTGTCCTAATGGACGCTTCTCCTCCCTGGATTTGGTCGACAGTGACTGGTCGCACCGTAGCGGTTCGGTCAGCCTTCACCACATAGACGAATGTGCCCTGAGGGCCTCGTTGAATGGCAGGTGAGGGGACGACCGTAGCATCGCGCCTGACGTCCACAAGCAGCCGCGCGTTGACAAACTGGTTGGGGAACAGCTCATTCCTTTCGTTTGGGAAGATCGCCTTGAGACGAACCGTTCCGGTGGTTGGATCGATCTGATTGTCGATCGTCAGAAGCGATCCGACCGCAAGCCTTTGCCTCATCTCACGATCATACGCCTCAACAAGTAAAGGCCCACCTGCTTTGAGCCTGGCGAGGACCTGCGGCAGGTTATCTTCGGGAATGGGAAAGATGATCGTAATGGGCTGAAGCTGGGTGATCACCACCAGTCCGTTGGTATCGGTCACGTGAACGATGTTACCTGGATCGACAAGGCGCAGGCCAACGCGGCCGCTGATGGGCGCGGTGATCTGGCAGTAGACGAGGTTTAGCTTGGCGCTGTCGATCTGTCCCTGATCATTCTTGACCGTTCCTTCCAGCTGGCGGACTAAAGCCTCCTGTGTATCCAATTGCTGTTTTGCAACCGAATCCTGTTTCCACAGTACCTGGAACCGCTCCAAGTCGAGCCGAGCATTCTGAAGCTGTGCCACGTCGCGGGCCATCTGTCCCTCAGCCTGGGTCAACTGCACTTCGAAGGGCCGCGGATCGAGTCTGGCCAAAAGGTCCCCGAGGCTCACAATTTGGCCCTCTCGGTACAATACCTCCATGAGCTGCCCGTCGACCCGGGTATGGACGGTGATGGTATTGACTGGAGTGACTGACCCGAGTCCGTTGATATACAGATTAAAGGCCGCCTTCTTCGCTTCCACTGCCACTACCGGCACCATGGGCGTGGCAGGACCCTCTCCTTGTTTCGAGGCCCCGGATTGTTTTTTTGCAAAGAGGAAATATGCCCCAGCGCCTATCAGACAGACCACCAGCAACACAATCCACCAATGCCTGACCAACCAACCATCGCGAGCCCCTTTTGACATGTCCCTCTTCTCATTAACCTCTGGCGTAAACGTCATCGTGACATCCTCACAAAGAAAAATCCTGATGCGATCTGGCGATCGTGCATGCCGATCATGTGCATCATTGTTACCGAAAGCGTGAACACCTTTAACTTGTCATACATCCGTCCAGTTCTCGGAGAGCATTATAACTTGCTGATTTTGTCTTAATCAAGCGTAATGCCTTAGAGTAATAAATCCGAGCAAAAAGTGTACGGGGCGCAGCCAGTATTTCTTATTTAAAAATAGAGTATTTACAGAGGGTCCCGTTCTTTAATCAATAGGTATCTATTCCTTGACCTCCCTCAATTTTTTCTGTAAGCCCCCACGCGGGGGGGATCCCTTGAGGAGGCTTCATCGGCCCGACCCCTTAGGGGTTTTGCCACACGAGTGGCGGTCCTTTCCGGAGTTCTCCATCTGGACTCGCCTTTATCCCATTCCTATTCAATATGGGCATTATGAAGGCTCGGAAAGGGATTTCAAAAATGCGCTGAAAGAGTCTCCAGCGCCTCGGATGGATTATAGCTGTTTAGACGTAGAACTTGACTTAACTATTCATTTTGAAACGTTAGATGCCGGAAGAAAAATCTGGGGATCCTGGTCTCACAGGGAAGCATGAGAGAGTGAAACGATAACCATTCGCATCTGGACAAGCAACCACCGAAACTTCTGTCTAAACACATCCTTAGACCTTGGCATGAGATTGTGAAAAGAAAGCTTTAACGAAAATCCACTTTGTGACGGCCTATCTGTGGCTGGGAGGGGGACTGCGAGGTCCCGATGAAGATGGAAGAGGGCAATGAGGTGAGAAGTAGTTACCTGGGGGCGATCCGTTCTTTTATGGGAAGACCCATTTCCCTAGTCCGGCCGAAAAGGTCGATATAAAGGACCCTGGGTAGTCCGGTCAATTTCTCTTCGGATCTTATGTAGACTTTTTCGAGGATACTCGCCCTCCCGTTGATGGAGACTGTGGCCCTAAAGGAATCGTCCATTTTTTCGACGATGATCTCCAAACCTTTAAGACCGGCCACAATGACCTTGAACTTGTCCTTGTCCAGTTTCTCTTGACGGGCAATTCCGTAGGCATACTCCCTCTCAATCGGGCTGAGTTCCTCACGCCTGCCGTTTTCCAAAATCCAGTAAACATTAATGGGGCGTTGGTCGGGAAGATCACTATTCTCTGTGAGGCGGATGTCATATTGAACTAGGTTCTTGTTCTTACTTCGTTCAATACAGAAAAGATGATCGACTTTTTCTTCCGAAACGGCAAAAATGGATTGCGGGAAAAGGTTCAGAATTCCTAACAGTAAGACAATAACGAATGTTCTCATCGAATCCTCCTCTCAGTCTTATCCCGACTCTTCGCCTATAAATTAAAAAACCGGATTACCTATTCAAAAAAGCCACGGTAATCCGGTTCATTTATCCTTCGGCAACCCGGCTATCCCACTGGGACCCGTAGTTTTCCGTCCCACGATTACTCGCGGTTTGGCTTTATCGGTAGTCTTTTTCCGTTCAAAATCACTCGAAACTTTAGATGAGCAATTTCAATGCCAATGGACCTTTGTCACCATAATCCCTTGATTGTTAAAAGAATAGTCAACAGGCCAAACTTAAATGAAAACAAAGGAAGTGACACTTCTTGCTAGGGGGAGTTAAAACTTTGGTATCCATCGTCCTTGAGCAGAAGAGCGAATGCACAAGGTCTCCCTCATACATCTAAGCGGTCAACCGTTCCTCACATTCTCTTTTCCCCTTCTTTCGCCCGGTCCGTCCATAGGGGCGCCTCACCAAAGAACCGGTAAACTCTTTCGGCAAACATCGGATCTTTCAAATCCGAGAGATGAAACCCAGGTGCAGCAATCAAGATCCCTTTACTGACATTTAAAATGAGTATTCCATTTTCTTGGTCATAGGAGGAAAAGGATTCCAAAGGGATGACGATTTCCTTCTTTTCTTTTTCGAGTGAAAGAACAATAAAGGCGACGTTTCGAGTGGAGGAATCCAGCAAAACATGTCGAACAGACCCAATATATTCTCCTTTCCAATTTTTGACCACCAAAGCTTCTTCTTGATTCCGTGGATTGGCTTTATGGTCAATTGCATGAGTGATGGAGCCGAAACTGATAAGGATTGTGGCCATTACCAGAGCCCACAGTTTTTTCATATTTCACGTTGTCCCTTGTTGAACGAAGCGGTACTATTTACTATTTAAAATAATCACCATGGTTTCTCCTTTCAATGGACACAAACTTTCATTCGGAACCACTTCCCTTGATATGGTCCTCCGTTGACACCGTTCGGAAGGGTAATGTTGACGGGTCCTCTCAAAGGGTGTAGACTTTAACTGGTAAGCTAGAAGGTATGTACAAAAGGAGGCTATAAATGAAAAGAATGACAATCTTCTTCATGGTCTTTTTCCTCCTGTTTTCTTTCAACGGACTCCTCTTCGCCAATGACAATTCTTTTGAAAAGCCTTCCGCAGGGGATGTCTTGGGAGATGCTCTGTGTATTAGACCGTTGGGATTCATTGAAATAGCGTTCAACAGCCTTTTTTTCGTGATCTCTCTTCCAGTCACCATCCCTTTTAAGAAGACGGACGAGGCGAGAGAATTCTTCATTAAGGACCCTTATAATTTTTATTTCAATAGGGGATTGGGCGAGCCTCTTGGGAAAATGTAATTCCGGCAAGTACTGAGAAATTTTTTGTAATCTTTTTTTGTGCGTAGATTATTTCCTTCTGCTCCTTATATCTTATCGTTGGTAGGCCACCAGGAACCCCTTACAAGATTGCTTATGGAGGAGGGGATATTCAGCAAAAGAGATTTTTTGGAGATGGTAAAAACAGTAAACCTGGAAATGAAGTAGGGGACAGGAAGTAATATTCCAAATAGAGGAGGCTGAATATGGATTTAAAACCTTTGTCACCCGAGCTGAGCGAATTAAGAAATGTCATTATTGCTTCGAATCTTGCTTCTTGTTACTTGGTCCTTGAACTGCTCAAATCAGAGAAGAATGAAACTCTAAATTATGATAAATTCCGGAGTCAATGGATAGATATATACAAAAGCACTTACGGAATTGTTTCCAGGATGAAACCTCGAAAGTCTTCGAGGTAAAAGACTTCATGAGATGGTGAGGGTGGCGGATCGGGAGATGAAGGGGAAGAAGCAAGGGCGAAAATGGGAAGGAGGCTTGTGATTATGAAATCCTTAATAGGCGCTCTGAGAGGTGTAGTCATTTTGGTATTGATTTTTTCGTGCGTCACAGTGCCAGATCAACCTGTCGCTCTCGGGGAGGTAAGGTTGTTAAGCATAGATGCGCTTGGAGCCGGTGTCGAACCGAATGCATCGTTTGCGGTCAATATTTTTTTTGAGGCAGCCGGTAACCCAAAGATTAAAAGCGCTTGTTTTTATGATTCGGGGAAGGGGCCACACTGTTTTGATGTATCTGATGAATCCTATGTAACCTTAGGGACGAAGAGAGCTTTCCAAGTGTACCTCCCCGGTCTTAGCGTTGGTTCACACAGGGTGGAATGTTATGCCGAGTACATTGTTTCGCTGGATTGGTATGATATATTGATAAGAGATATTTAAATAAGCAAATTTAAACAGGAACACACAAGATGGGAAAAGGTAAAAGGACCGATAAAACAAGATTCTTAATCCAGAAAAATACGGCGTGGCGTTCTGTCCGGATTGTAAGGGAAAAGGTAATTCATTCAAAAACCGTGATGGTCCCGATGTCTGGTCAAGATGTGGCGGTAGCGGGCTTATCATAAACGAAAAGAAAGTTCCTGAAGAAGATAGGAAATAAACGGGGTATTACTCGCAGAAATAGGCATAATTAAGACGTGATTTATCCCTTATCTGAACCATCTGCATTAAACCCTTGTGTTAATAAAATTGATTTGACTAATCTGAAAATCCCGTCAGTCGTTAATGCACCCTTGGAAAAGAAGAAATCAGCTTTGCATTGGACCGCCGCCTCTCGATATTCGGGTGAGTCATAACTCGTAAGAATAATAATAGTGACTTCAGGGTAATAGGCTTTTATCCTCCGGGTTAATTCAAGGCCGTTTTCGCCTGGCAAGCTGATGTCCATAAAGATTAGATTTGGAGGACGGCCATGGATTTTCTGAAACGCTTCTACACCATCTGTGGCTTCGGTAATATGCATTGAAGGAAATTGATCTTGTAAGTTAGCTTTAACTATCTGCCTGAATGAGGAACTGTCTTCAACGAGCATTGTTTTGAACATCTCTTCATGTCTCCGCAGTTGACAACTGCAGCTGTAAGTCTAAAATTCGGCCAATGCCGAGAGTGAATAGGGACCAATTCATAATCTTAATCCTCTCTGTAATCCAGTAATTTCTTTTGGTACTCGGCCTGCCTCTGGTTCACGCCAACAGAATATTTCAGGTTTGGATCCTTAGATTTCCCACCGCTATTGTAATCCGTCAGGGCCTTAGCCATTCTAACCTTATCATCTTTTATACCCTTATATCCCTCATACAAATCCTTAAGAATCTGGCATCCTACCGTTATATTCATAAACGGATCAGCAATCGCCCTCCTGTCCACATTCAAATTTAGCTTAACCACATACTCATCCCATTTTAAAGGCATAATCTGCATCAGCCCTTGAGCACCTTTAGATGATCTGGCATTCGGGTAGAATTCAGATTCTTGGTCGATGACAGCCATAATAAGTGCCAACGGTAGTTCGAGTTCCTTCGATCTCTTGGCAATCGCCTCGACAATATCAAGCCCTTGACCAAGACTGTAGCCCTTGGTTCTCAGGATTCCATAAAGCTTACCTTTGGCGCGGTATTCATCAACGATCGGCTCCATACAAGAAAAAGAAGAAATTGTTTTCTTTTGCTGGATGATTACCATCGACAGACTGGCAATGGCAATGATATACGCCAGGTTCACAAGAATAAATAAAAAAGCCCCCCTTCTTCGACCCTTTACACAAGAATCTTTCAGCTTTACAAAAGCCTCTTTCAGAACGACTCCGGAAAGAGATTTGTCTCCCATAACTTATGCCCCCCCTTTTTTAGTGCTCTTCTTTGTCTTTGCCCTTTGCTTTCTATCTGTTCCCATTTCTCCTCACCAGGCCCTATTTTTTAGAGAATTTCTTCTTCCCATATCCACAGCCCAAGTAAACCAGAGCAAGAAGAAGCTTGGTAGAGAGTTCGGGGACAGGAGGTGGTAGAGGTGACGGTAAAGCGTAATTACCCACGCTCCCGAAGCTTTTGGCTCCTTCTCACCGAGCGTTTGTCGCTCTGGAGATCTAGACACACCTTTCCATATATGAAGTGTAGCAAATTTGATACCAAATTTTTGTCGTTACCGTAACTTCTTGTAATTGTGGGCTTCTTCAAGAAGACGCTAATTTAGCGAGAAGCAAAGGTGGAAGGATTTTTCTCAGAAGTCCCGAACTACTCCATTTGAGAAAGGTTTCCCGCTTTTTATTGATTGGCTGATTCAAATCTTCTGTTTCAAGGAAAAATACAGAAATCAAGAGGAAGGATGCGTCAAAAAAAGGATTATTTGTCCGAAGAAATAGAGCCTAGTGGACTTAATCTGTCGGTCAAGGCTTACCCTGCTGATAAGAATTAAGCCGTTGATCTATTCCGTTTATTACCAATTGAAATGCTGCATAGAAGAGTAGAAATCGAAAAACAACAACTTCCTTAGAAGAGGAAGAAGTCTTCAGGAAAGGGGTTATCCTGTCCCTTTCTCATATAGTGTCTACATAGTGTATTCTAAATCAAAAAACACTAATAAAATCAACTAAAAAATGGTGGAGGCGGCGGGAATCGAACCCGCGTCCGAGAACCTTCCGCCAAAGCATCTACATACATAGCCTATGTTTTGAATTCGTCCCCCCAAACTCCCACAGGCAGGATTCCGGAAGGACTAGCTTATCGAGATTCGCCCCTCATCCTATAAGCGTCGGGGAGGAACTATCCTGTTTTTCTGACATCCCTTTCCATCCCACAGGAAGGAATGGGAGGGACGCTAGCCGCCCTTAGGCAGCCAGGGCATAATCGTAGTTGTTTGCGATTACGTTTAATCCCATTTGTTTTACGAGCCAATGGGACCTCGGTATGCAGCCCTGACGTCAACGATCCCCGTCGAACCCTTTTCGCCCCCTTTCCATTTCGCGTTCCATCGTTCTTTTTTTAAGCGT
>DASPPQ010000042.1:0-3645 GCA_035625415.1 Thermodesulfobacteriota bacterium | reverse complement strand
TTGTTAAGTGTTTGTAAAAAATGTCGGTAGATTTATTAAGAATTAGGAGGATTAGGCGGATAAGAGGAGGTCAGGTTGTTAAAAACGGATTGCGAGGGTGGGAAAGGGGTGGACAAGTGCGTTGGCGACTCCACCTACTACTATTCAGTCCGGTCAGCATCTATGGATTGATGATTATGAATTGAAATGTGCATAAAAAAGAAGGACCGATTTCCGACCTTACCCTTTATATCTTTCTTATTCTTTGCATATGTGTATTGGTAAGTAGCGAAAGAGAGGATGAGAGTTAAGACTATACCGGTTGAAACTCAAGGAGAAGAGGCCCATGACCAAGCTCATAAACCGAATCCTTGATGACTACTTCTCTATCTATGACCACGACACAACCGAAGGGAGAGAACATACATGGATACAGCCATATCGGATAGATTCGCCTTTGAAGCCTCAATTCGAGGCACCTCCCCTGGCGTCGCTGCTTCTCCGCAGGCAGAAATTGAAGATTTACCCTGAGTTTCCATATCCGAGTTTCGGATTTCGTTCCTATCACCCACCGACTCCCGTGGGAAACGATTTCTTATGGAGTATTTCTTGAGTGACCTGTCGAATGGATTTCATAAGTTCGTCAGGTTTAAAAGGCTTCGGAATGAATTGGACAGCTCCTAATTTCAACACGTCGGCCATGGTCTCCGGTGTAGGATAACCGCTCATGATGATGATCGGTATGTTGGGCCAATTTTTCTTAATCTCTCGCATGAGGAAGATACCGTCGTGCTTAGGCATCTTTACATCGACGAGCAGAAGATCAAAATCGTATATTTTAATTTTCTCCAGTGCCTCGTCTGCACTGGGGACCGTGGTCACTTCGAATCCTTCTGCCTCGAGAATGCGCCGACAACTCTTGATCACAATGACATCGTCATCCACTACCAATATTTTCATTTTCTCCGCTTTACCCCTCTAACGGCAACCAGACCTTAAAGGTGCTTCCCTTTCCAACTTTACTCTGAACCCATATCGTTCCTCCATGGCGTTCAACGATCCCATAAGACACCGATAGGCCTAAACCCGTGCCATGTCCGACTTCCTTGGTTGTAAAGAAAGGATCGAAAAGTCTATTGAGGTTCTCAGGAGGAATACCACAACCTGTATCCGTACATAAGATTTCAATACCGTTTTGACCCGGATGGCTCGTGGATACGCCGATACCACTCGTGACAGTAATACTTCCACCTGGATCAGTGGCATCGAGAGCGTTAATGACAACGTTTAGGAGGACACTTTGCATCTGATTTCTATCCAGAGTGATCATCGGTAGTCCTTCCCCTGGCTCAAAATTTAAACTCACGCCTTTGATCAGGGCCTGGTTCTCGACAAGGGAGAGGGTAGCACGGATGAGCCGATTAACGTCTGTCGGCTCACGGTCGAGTTCCGTCTGACGCGAGAAATCGAGCAGGCCTTTGACAATTTTTCGAACCCGCTCCGTCTCCTGGCCGATCGTCTCAAGGTCGGTACGAACATCCTCTGGAATATCTTGTCGGCGAAGCAACATATGCGTAAAAGTAAATATCCCGGTCAGAGGATTGTTGATTTCGTGTGCCACCCCGCCTGCAAGCTTGCCGATGCTCGCCTGTTTCTCCGATTGCAGAAGCTTGGTCTCGCTCTCCACTCGTTGGCGTTTATCCCTTTCCTGAAGGGAGGTTAGCATCTGTTTGAAAGTTTTCTGCAGAACGCCCAGCTCACTTTTGGAGATTGGTCCGATCTCCGGAGAGAGGTTACCTTGAGAAACTTGATTGCTTGCTTCGATGAGCTGTTTCACCGGCCGACTCATCCTATGGGAAATGATGTATCCTAACCCAAGAGCTAAGACGGTTCCTGCCACGGTGATCATGATAAAGAGCGAGAGGGTCTTCCAGCGGACATCCGCATATTTTGCTTCCAATACGCCGACACCGAGCATGCCAACTCTTTGCCCAAAGATGTCCTCGATTGGCTCATAGGCGGTAATGTACCAATCATTCACGACAAAAGCTCGGTCTACCCACTTCTTTCCATCTGTCAGGACGTGTTTCGTGACCTCTTCAGAGGCTATGGTTCCAATTGCTCGACTTCCATCGGGTGAAAAAACATTTGTGGAGATACGAACATCCCTAAAAAAGATAGTGGCTGTGCCTATACTTTGGCCCTTGTAAATCTCGTGTTGGAAAACAGTGTCTTTTACTCGCTCCACAATGTCTTGATTCCGATTCAGGAGAACTCCCCCATAAAGGACGCCCAAAAAATTGCCAGAGTCGAAGATTGGGACAGCGGCTGCGAGTGCCATTCCGGACAATTCTTCGTCCTCGGGCCTTGGAGTAGCTTTTTTGGTGGGGAGCAATTTAATTCTAGCCCGATTGGCAATTTCAGGATTCTCCGCAAACAGGAACTTGTTGCTGAGAATGACCGTTCCCGAGACAGCAATTCTTTGCTGGAGCGCTAACTTTGCAATTGGATTTGGAGGGCTATTTTCATTTGGTATATAATTGGGCCCGATACGCCACAGCGTTTTTCCCTCTTTCGTCATGATCCCTGCAAAATCCAATTCGGTTTGTTGAGCAATACTTGTCAATAAGGGAATAATTTTCTCAATCTCCCCTTTCTTTAGGACCCATCGGAATATCGGTCCCAAAGTGGTAATGTTGAGAGCGACTTTCACTCCCTTAATCCGGCTGAGATAGATCTCTTGTGCAGCATTGAGGTCCAGTCGGACGCGATTTGTTGCTTCATTGAGAACGGCTTTGTAAAGAAGTTGGCCTCCGACTAAAAGAGCCACCCCACAGACGAGGAGGGAAATGCCCAAAAAACTGAGGACCAGTTTAGATCGAGTGGACCGAAACACAGTTCTTACACCCTTTGAGTGTGCAAAAACGATATTGACTATCATTCGCCAGCAAGTCCTTAAACATAAAAACCAAGTTGCCGCGAAACATATCTTGATAACGTATGTTCTGTTCAGGCATGACATCCTTCTCAAAAATTCCGCTCAAAAATTATATAAAACCCCGTCCTTTTTTCAACCTACCCGTTTCTTCATTGTTTTCCCGAACACTTTTACCCTCCTAAGCTCCCAATCCTCCAAACTTCCATTAACAGTATAGGGCATCGGACTCCATTTCTTCGGAGGCTTCTTATAATCCCTTACCTTCCCAGTTTTTGTGCTGAATGAACTTTGCTCTGGGATCACTGGACAACCAAGTGTCCAAGAATTCAAATCGACTTGTAATGTTACTTTCTTGCCCATCTCTCTCATCCTTTCTTGGAGGAACTTTTTCGCCCCATATTCATCTTTAATCTTTTGATTTCCTTTTGGACATCCTCTAACATGTGCCCATGTAAAATAAGTCTGAACTTACAGAAAGGACAGGTAAGATTAGCCCCTTCCACCAACTCTGTCACAGGATAGTCCCTCTTTCTGCCACAGATTGGACAGGTAAAAGGAAAACGTCCAGCGTTCGGTCTTCTTGCATCTGTCATGTTTACTTATTACATTAACTCTTTCTTTTTCTTAATCTCCTTATGCGCCACCGCCTTCACCATCTTCAAGAACTCATCCTTCGTAAATATCCCCTTCTTCACAAGCAACCGGAATCCCTCATTCTTTCCTTTTTC
>DASPPQ010000041.1:0-14244 GCA_035625415.1 Thermodesulfobacteriota bacterium | reverse complement strand
CGGATCTTCTCCATCGAAAAGGGACCCCCCTCCCGGCTTTTAATGGCGCCTCGAATGACCGCTTCTTCCACCTTCACATTTCCAAGGATCATGATCTTATCGATGTTTTCCTCGGCGCCAGTGCATATCCCGACGAGGAGGGAGAAGATAAGGAGGACGAGTCCCATTTGCCTCACGATCATGTCTGGGTTCCTTTCCATTCCTTGGAATCTGGTCCCGACCCTCTGCACCGATTTTCGGACGCCAACAGAGGGTCAGAAAATTTTCATCTTCATATCAAATCTTCATTTTTTTGTAAAGGGCATTGCCTATCCCAACGCTCTTCCCTCGACGAGTTGGATCTGGCGGGACAATTTTTCAGCCAATCTTAGGTTGTGTGTCACGACAATCAAGGTGACCCCTTTGATCCGATTCAGCTCCTGGAGGAGATCAAAGACGGACTCCCCCGTCTTCTCATCCAGGTTCCCGGTGGGTTCGTCCGCCAGCAGGACTTTCGGTTCTAAAACGAGAGCCCTGGCCACCGCCACGCGCTGCTGTTCACCGCCGGAAAGTTCCCCCGGTTTATGAGAGAGGCGCTCTTTGAGGCCCACCAATGTTAGAATCGCCTCTGCCCGGGAGAGTGACTCCTTTTTCGGAATCCCTTGGATCAGACAAGGCATCATCGTGTTTTCCAAGGCATTGAATTCCGGAAGCAGGTGATGAAATTGGAAGACGAATCCGATTTCACGATTTCGGAAGTAGGCAAGTCCCTTTTCATCCAGGGTATAAACGTCTTTTCCCTCATAGAGAACCTTTCCAGCGGTCGGCCGATCAAGCGTGCCTAAGACGTGGAGCAGCGTGGTCTTCCCTACACCCGAGGCACCGACAATGGCAGCCTTCTCGCCCTGAGAAAAGGTAAGATCCACACCCTTGAGAACCTCCACCGTTTTGGATTTATCTCCATAAGACTTGAAAAGCCTTTGTACTTGGACCAACTCTTTCAAACCATTGCCTCCTTAGCCTTTTGAATCGCTTCTTGGGAGAGAACTTCGTTCGTCCGGGAGAGGCGTTTCAGAGAGATCTCTTTCAGCTTCGTCTGGAGGTTAGGGAATCGGCGGAGGCAGGTGTTGAAGTCCTCCTTTGTCATTTCCAATAATTCGGTGGGGCGAGTGGTCCTGGCGTTCGCCGTGCGGGGCTTATTGAGAAGCGGCCCGATCTCACCAAAAAAATTTCCGCTTTCCAAAATGGCTAATAACACTTTTTTCCCACGCCGGTTTTGAGTGAATATTTCCACCTCGCCGTTTCTCACCATATAGAGGGAGGCGGGGGGATCTCCTCCTTTGAAGAGAAGGGTTCCTTCGGGGACCTTGCGAAGAAGAAACCGTTTCAGGACCTCCGCTCTCTCCTTCGGGGTAAGGGATGAGAACGCAGGGGAAAGGGCGAAAAAGTTATCCAAGATTCGTTCCTCAAAAAAGGTCTGGAGCACCTGGTTGAGCCTGGGATGGGTCTCGATCATCTTGTTCAGTGCATTCCTGGAAATTTCGAGAATCTCAGATTCGATGGTGGTTTTGACCGTGGCGTGTCTTTTTTGATCAATAAAATAACCAAACTCGCCAAAGAAACTTCCCTCCCGGCAGATCAAAGAGCCGGTGAGAAAGGTCTTGCATTGAATGTGTGGGAGGATGGTTTGAAGCTCCCGTTCATCCAGCTCGGAGAAGAGAGGGATGTACGGAAAGGGACGAAGGGGTTTCATCTCTCTGGTTTTTTCTGCATAGAGTTGTGCCAACCGCTGATGGACATCCTGAGAGGACGGATCAATCCTCAACATCATCTTATTGATGGAAATAGCTTGAAGCAGAAAGCCGTCGTGCGCATAAGCTTCTGCCAGCTTTCGATACATCTGGACGGCCTCTTCCTTTTGACCCAAACGCTCCAGCAGCTCCGCCACCTTCAGCTGGGATCGAAAATCGCCTGGCTCCTGTGCACAGTGATGCTGAAAGCATTCGAGGGCCCTCTTCCATTCCCCACGGGAGAGAGCTTGATGGGCCTCTTCTTTAAGAGACGTCTTCTCCTTATTCATATCGCAATCCCTCAGCGGGGTCGAGTTTCGATGCCCTCCAGGAGGGATAAAGCGTGGCCAGGAGACTGATGAGGATTGCGGTGACGACGATCATCACCACATCCGTGGGGTTGACCTCTGAAGGGAGTTTGTCGATATAATAGACATCGCTTGGAAGAAATTTGAATCCTAATAATTTTTCAACAAACCCTGAAACCTTTTCCAGGTTCAGCGCTGTTATCAGGCCGATAACCGTCCCGAGGAAAGTTCCGACAACGCCGATGACCCCTCCTTCAATGATAAAAATCGTCAAGATCCCTTTCGAAGGGGCCCCCATCGATTTCAGAATGGCAATATCCTTATTTTTTTCCATGACCACCATGATCAGCGTGGAAATGATGTTAAAAGCAGCCACTAAAACGATTAAGACGAGGAGAATAAACATCACCGCCTTCTCCAGCTTCAGAGCGGAGAAGAGGTTTCGATTCATCTCCATCCAATCCTTCGTCCAGAAGGGGACCCCCAGCTTTTGACGGATCTCTTGCCCAATCTTCTTCACTTTATAGATATCGTCCGTTTTGATTTCGATCCCTGTCACGCGAGAATCCATATTGAGGAATTTCTGTGCGCTTGGGATAGAGATGTATGCCAGGGTGTTGTCGAATTCGTACATCCCCGAATAAAAGATGCCCAGGACACGAAATCGTTTCATTTTGGGCATCATGCCCATGGGCGTCATAGTTCCGAGGGGGGAGATGACCTGGATCGGATCGTTAATCGAGACGCCGAGCCGTTTGGCCAATTCAACTCCGAGGATGATGCCCGGAGATTCGCCTTCTGCCTTCAGGTCCTGAAGACTTCCTGCCTTCATATTGCGGGCTAATTCAATCACTTTCCCAACGCGGTCCGGATCGATCCCAGTGAGGACCACGCCAAACACATTTGACTCGGAGGAGAGCATCACCTGAGTCGAGATAAATGGGGTCGCAGCCACCACCCCCTTCACTCGCTCTACCTCCTTGACCACTTCTTCATAGTGATCCATGCCTTCTTGGTTCATCTTTAAGACGACGAGGTGAGCCTGGGTACCCAATATCTTCTGCCTCAGGGTCTTCTCAAAGCCGCTCATCACGGCCAGGACAACGATCAATGCAAACACTCCCAGCGCAAACCCGAGAATGGAAATGATCGTGATTATGGAGATGAAGGTCTGTTTCCGTTTGGCCTTGAGATATCTTAGACCGATAAACCACTCATAACCCATCGGATATCACCGGTTTTGCCACCTTGGGATCTTCATAATGGGCAATATCATTCATTCTGTAATCAATTAAATTCCAATAATCAAATCCCAATCTCCAAATAAATTCCAATTGTCCAGGCTTCAAGTGACCAAACCGCTTATTTATTTTTTTGGAAATTTGGTCATAGGGATTTCGGTCATTATTTGGTTATTGGTACTTGGGATTTGGTAATTACCGCGATCACTCTTAGAATACCATCACACTTATGATCAACATGTTTTGTCTACGCTCGACCGAGGGTTATTTCTCCATTCGAAGTAAGGGAAAGAAGATGACGTCTCGGATGGAAGGCGCGTCAGTGAGGAGCATGACCCAACGATCGATCCCAATTCCTTCGCCAGCCGTCGGCGGCATTCCGAATTCGAGGGCCCTAAGAAAATCCTCATCCAGGTTGAGAACGGCATCGGCCTCATCGGCCCTCTCCTTCAACTGCTGGACAAAACGTTCCCGTTGATCCACGGGATCATTCAGTTCAGAGAACCCATTGGCGATCTCCCTGCCGGCGATGAAGAGCTCAAATCGATCGACCACGTCGGGGTCCTTTGCGTTCCGGCGAGAGAGAGGGGAGACCTCGGTGGGGTAATGGGTCACAAAGGTCGGTTGAACGAGATGAGGTTCAACGAGCTCCTTAAAGAGGTCATCAAGAACCTTCCCATGGGAGGTTCCCCTTCTCAGTTCAAGGCCGAGACGCTTGGCCAATTCAATCGCGCGGGACGGCTCTTTCATGACCGCCGGGTCGACCATTCCGTATTCCAGGAGAGATTCTTTGTAGAAGAGCCTCCTCCAGGGAGGCCTGAAATCGATCTCCTTCCCTTGATAGCTGAGGCGGAGTCCACCATGAATCTCTTTAACGATGGAAGTAAGAAGCTCCTCGGTCATCTGAATCATGTCTTCATAGGTTGCATAACTCTGATAGAACTCGAGCATGGTGAATTCGGGGTTGTGCAACGTGGAGATCCCTTCGTTTCGAAAACAGCGATTGATCTCAAAGATTCTTTCCAGTCCTCCGATCACCAGTCGCTTCAGGTAGAGCTCGGGCGCCACCCGCATATAGAGCTCCATGTCCAGGGCGTTATGATGGGTCTTGAAGGGTTTGGCCGTTGCGCCCCCCGGAATGGGGTGAAGCATAGGCGTTTCCACCTCCAAGAAGTCCCGTTGGGTGAAAAAATCCCGGATCATCTGAATCGCTTTGATTCGTGTGAGGAAAATCTCTTTGACCCTTGGATTGACGGTGAGGTCTAAGTAACGCTGGCGATAGCGGGCTTCGATGTCGGTAAGGCCGTGCCATTTTTCCGGAAGGGGCCGGAGAGACTTTACAAGCAGCCGAAAGCTCTGAACCTGGACCGTGAGTTCACGAGTTTTGGTTCGAAAGATTTTTCCCTCCAACCCGATGAAATCTCCGATATCGCATGTTTTAAAGAGCTGGAAAGCGGCGTCGCCGACGATATCCCTTTGTAGGTAAGCCTGGATTCTTCCCTTTCGATCCTGGACCTGGATGAAGCTGGCTTTCCCGAAGTCACGGATGGCGATGATCCGCCCCGCCAGGCGGAACATTTCTCCAACCGATTTCAATTCCTCATCCGAGAGGGAACAAAAGGTTTCATGAAGTTCTATGGAAGTATGCGTCACCTTGAAATCGTTCGGGTAAGAATCGATCCCATCCCTTCTCAAGGCATCCAGTTTTTTGATCCGTTGTTGAACCAGCTCACTCGCTTCATCCATCTCTTTCGCTCCGAGTGATCACCTTCTCCTATGGTATGAATCTCATTAAGATTTAAGAAAGTTTTAAGACTTTTCAAACTAACCCATTTTCCCATATCCGTCAAGGAAAAAGGGTTTCGCCCCAGCCCACCCCCGGTTTTTCCTTATAAGATTGAGTTCCATGTGCCCAGGCCCAAAGCGGTACGCTGAATGCTCTACGATCGGTCGGGCCTATGCTTGAAAGTGAGTCGGAAGATTACGTGAATTAACGTATGAGAACTACGTGCGAAGCTGACGAATTCTTCCCGAATGGGCACAAGAGGTTCAAAATGATTCAGCCATGAACTCTTGCCAAGTCCACATACGGCTCGTATGATATAGACGCGGGCCGCTCTTCATCACTTTCAATTTGGTTTTATCTCGGGGGCAGCATTTGTCGGCGTGGGGTTTATACTCTCCGCGGAGAGCGGCATGGATTCCCAACCGCCGCCCAGGGCCTTGTAGAGAGCGATGAGATCAGTCACAATGTTGGTCTCGCTCTGCACCAGTGCATTTTCAGCGGTGTAAAGCGCTTCCTGGGCTACAAGCACATTGAGAAAAGGGATCTGACCCTCCGTGTAAAGCACCAACGACAGGTCTACGGCCTTGCGGTTGGCCACAACGGCCTCATGAAGCGCCTTACGGTGCTGTTGTTCCTTAGCAAACGCAATCAGCGCATTCTCGACATCCTGAAACGCTCCCAGGACTGTTTTCTGGTACGTCATAAACGCCTGGTCGCGCAGCGCCTCCTGCACGCGGACGTTCGATACAATCGCCCCGCCCTGGAAAATCTGCCAACTCACCGATGGACCGAATCCGAACGAGCGGCTGGCTTCGGTCCACCACGTGCGTAACAGGTTGCTTTGCCAGCTCACCGAACCGGTTAGTGAAAACTGCGGAAAGAGCTCGGCGACGGCGACACCAATTTGGGCAGTGGCCGCGTGCAACTGCGCCTCCGCCTGCTTAATGTCCGGCCGACGGCGCAGCAAGTCCGACGGCAAACCAGCAGGGACTTGCGCGGGCACGTGGGGCAGGTTTGCCGTCGGTGACAACCGCTCCAACAAATCTGCCGGCGGCCGAGCCAGCAGCACACTTAAGGCGTAGATGGATTGCTGCGCGGAAATTTCAAAAACCGGGATCTGGGACTCGGTCGTCGCAACGTTTGCATCGGCATTGGCAACGTCGAGCGCGCTGTTGAACCCCACTTTCCACAGTTTACGCGTGATCTCTGCGGTGTGCTGCTGGGCTTCCAGATTTTTCCTCGCAACCACGATCTCTTGCTGAAAACCCCGGAGTTGGATGTAATTGAGCGCCACTTCGGCCACAAGGCTGACCTGCGCATTGCGGATACCTTCGACCGCCGCCTGAACATTGGCACTGGCCGATTCGACGTTGCGCCGCAGCCCGCCGAACACGTCGAGTTCCCACACCGCATCGAAGCCTGCCTGAAAAAGATTTTGTCCCACCTCGTTGGGCGGCGTGCTGCCCACTGTGTGCTCCCGCTGGTAACTGCCAGAACCACTGACCGCCGGCCACAAGCCTCCGAGAGCCACGCCCCGCGTGGCACGGGCCTGACGCAGACTGGCCTCGGCCAATTTAAGATCGAGGTTTACCTTTACCGCTTCCTCGACCAGCGCGGTCAACGTCGGATCGTTGAACTGGCGCCACCACTGCGTAAGCTCCGCTGGCTGCGCACTGGCCATGGACACTTGGCCAGGCAGAGGTTTCGCAACACCAACCCACGCAGAGGGGACTGTCGGCTGCGGCGGATGATAATTCGGCCCGACCATGCACCCATTTGCTATCAGCATAGCTAAACCGACCGCTGCGACCAGAACCGAAATGCGGCACCGCTGTTCCTTCATATTCATCAGTGCTACCTCACTCATACCGAAGCGCGTCGATGGGGTCGAGCCGCGACGCTTTCCACGCCGGATAGAAACCAAAAACAACGCCCACACTGGCGGACACGACTACGGCAGCCACGATCGCTCCCGCTGAAGCTGCTGTCGGCCAATGCAATACCGAAGACACGATGTAAGAACTACCCCGGCCCACTACAATACCCATCGTGCCGCCGAGCAAGCACAGCACGACCGCCTCGGTTAAAAACTGCCGCAGGATGTCTCCCGGCTCGGCACCCACTGCCATGCGCAAACCGATCTCACGCGTTCGTTCCGTGACCGAGACGAGCATGATGTTCATAATGCCGACACCGCCAACCACCAGCGAGATCATCGCCACGCACATCAATAGTTTAGTCATCAGCGCCGTGGTCGAACTCATCGTCCTGGTGATCTCGGTCATGTCGCGGATGTTGAAATCGTCTGGATCGTTGACGCGGAGGCGGTGCCTTTCACGCAGCAAGATGCTTATCTGCTGGATGGCAGAGGGAATCTGAGTGCCCGTCTGCGCGGCAACCAGGATCTGGTCCACGTTGGCAAACCGGACCGGTTGCGGCACGTCGGCCTGCTCGGTGGCCGACGGAACAGGATAGAGATTCTGCTGTATGTTCGGGTAAATCTGGCTGAGCGTATTGACCTGGGTGCTAGTCGCAGTGCTCGCACTGCTCTGGTTGACTGTCGACGTTGAGGACCCGACCACCCGATACTTGATTGTTGTCCAGGGCGCCAGCACGATATCGTCCTGGTCCATGCCCATCATGTTGGCACCCTTTGTCTGCAACACGCCGATCACCTTAAAGGCCACATTCTGGAGGCGAATCTCCTTGCCGATTGGCGACTGCCCGCCGAACAACTCCCTGACGATGGTCTGGCCGATCAAACACACTTTGCTGGAGTTGCGGACATCATGCTCGCTGAACGCTTCACCTTCGTCCATATCGGTCCAATCGCGTATCTGCAGAAATGACGGCGTCGTGCCGTAGATGTACATCGGCACCCAGTTATGGTTGCCATAGATTACTTGCGTGCGGGCGCGCACGACCGGGGCCACACCGCCGACGGCAGGGCAGTCTTTGAGGATCGCGTCCCCATCCTGCGGTGTCAGCGTCATCACACTGCCCGCTCCGTACGTGACGCCGCCGGTGGCAGCAGTGCCGGGCATCACCAGGACAGTGTTGGCGCCCATGCTGGCAATGGTCCGCTGGATGGCGATGGACGAACCGTTGCCGATCTCCATCATCGCTATGACGGCTGCAATGCCAATGACGATGCCCAACGTCGTGAGCACCGCTCGCGTGACATTGCGTCGGAGCGCACGTAAAGCCGTTTTCAGGGTACGGAACGATTTCACGAGCGACCCCCAGATCCAGGTGGAACCTTGACATTCTCAATAGGACCATCCTTGACCAAGACCGGAACGGAGCGCCATCGCTTCGATGTATTCATCGGTACCACCTCACTCATACCGCAGCGCATCGATGGGGTCGAGCCGCGATGCTTTCCACGCTGGATAGAAACCAAAAATAATGCCCACGCTGGCAGACACAACCACGGCGGCCACGATCGCTCCCACAGAAGCTGCTGTCGGCCAGTGCAATACCGAGGACACAATGTACGAACTACCCCGACCCAGGAGGATACCCATCGTGCCCCCGAACAGGCACAGCACGACCGCCTCGGTCAAAAACTGCCGCAGGATATCGCCCGGCTCGGCACCCACTGCCATGCGCAGGCCGATCTCGCGCGTTCGTTCAGTGACCGAGACCAGCATGATGTTCATGATGCCGATGCCGCCGACCACCAGCGAGATCGTCGCCACACACAACAGCACCTTGGTTATCAGCGCTGTCGTTGAACTCATCGCTTTGGTGATCTCGGTCATGTCGCGAACGTTGAAGTCATTCGGATCGGCGCCACGGATGTGATGCCGTTGACGTAGCAATGCGGTGATCTGCTCGATGGCAAAGGGAATCTGCTCTCCGCTACGGGCGGCGGCCAGAATCTGGTCCACGTTAGCAAACCGGATCGGTTGTGGCACGTCGGCCTGCTCGGTGCTTGACGGAACGGGATAGAGATTCTGCTGGATGTTCGGATAAATTTGGCTGAGCGTATTGACCTCAGTGGTGCTGCTCGTGTTGGTCGTGCTCTGATTCCCGGCGGCGAGCGAGGAAGCAACCACACGATATTTAATCGTCGTCCAGGGCGCCAACACGATATCGTCCTGGTCCATGCCCATCATATTCGCCCCTTTTCTCCGCAGCACGCCGGTGACCTTAAAGGCCACGTTTCGTATCCGGACCTCTTTGCCGACAGGCGACTGCCCGCCGAACAACTCGCTCACGATGGTTTGACCAACGATACACACTTTGCTGGAGTTGCGGACATCATGCTCGGTAAACGCTTCACCCTCCTCCATACCTGTCCATTCACGTACCTGTAAAAAAGACGGGGTCGTACCGTAAATGTATGTCGGCACCCAGTTCCGGTTGCCATAGACCACCTGCGTGCGGGCTCGCACGATCGGGGCCAAGCTCCAGACTGCGGAACACTCATTGATGATCGCATCGCCATCCTGCGGTGTCAGCGTCATCATGCTTCCGATACCCTGGTTGACCCCACCGATGTTAGCGGCCGCGGGCAAGATCACGAGGGTATTCGCGCCCAGGCTTGCGATGGTGCGCTGAATGGCAATGGACGCGCCGTTGCCGATCTCCATCATCGTGATCACGGCTGCAACGCCAATAATGATGCCAAGCATCGTGAGCATCGTGCGCATGACGTTGCGCTGGAGCGCACGTAAAGCTGTTTTCAGCGTGCCATACGATTTCATGCTCCACCACTGGGTTTGAGTTGGCCTGTGCTTTCTTCGATGAGGCCATCCTTGATGCGGATGATCCGCTGGGCGTGCTGCGCCACGTTGGGATCATGGGTGACGAGGATGAGGGTAATCCCCTCGGCGCTGTTGAGCTGCTGGAACATCTGGAGGATTTCCTCACTGGTGCGCGAGTCAAGGTTGCCGGTCGGCTCGTCGGCGAAAAGCACTCGCGGATGGTTGACCAGCGACCGGGCAATGGCCACGCGCTGCTGCTCCCCGCCGGAAAGTTGAGACGGCTGGTGGTCATTCCGATCCCCCAAGCCGACTTTCTGGAGCAAGTCGGTTGCGCGCTGTCTCATTTGATGCTCACTGAGGTTCTCTTTGGTATAGGTCAGCGGCATCAGGACGTTCTCCAGCGCCGTTGTGCGCGGCAGCAAGTTGTAGTTTTGGAAAACGAAACCGATCATCCGATTCCTCAGTCTGGCCTGTTCCTTGGCAGTGAGCCCGGATACCTCGCGGCCTTCCAGCCAATACTTGCCGGAAGTCGGGTGATCCAAACAACCAAGGATGTTCATCAGCGTGCTTTTGCCGGAGCCGCTGGCACCCATCAATGCGACGAGTTCTCCCTGCCTCACATTCAGCGACACGCCCCTGAGCACGGGCACGTCCACCTCGCCAAGATTGTAGGTTTTGTAAATGTCTCGTAGTTCGATCAAATCCATGGTCGGTCACTCCTCCGCCAATTTCAGCGTCCACCGCTGGCAGTTCCCGAGCTGGCTTGGCCTTGCCGCTGGCCACGCCCGATTTGGGGAGTGAATGGACTGCGCTCAGCGCTCGGGCCGCCTGCGACCTCCCGTGTTGCTTCGCCGACAACTACGCTCATCCCTTCACTCAAATCCTTGCTTTCAACCTCTGTCGATGTCCCATCCGTCAACCCTACGTTCACGTGAACAGGTCGGATAAACTCGCCTTGCGCGACCCAGAGGGTTCCGTGCAACCTTGGTGCACCGACGGCGCCAGACCCGCTGCCACTGCCCCGGATCGAGGAGGCGCCGGGAGCGCGGGCGGTTTGGCCAGCTTCGGGGGAAACCTGATTGGACTTTGGTGACCAGCGCAGCGCCGCATTCGGAACCAGCAACACGCCTTGCCGACGGCCGATCGTAAACTGCGCGTTGGTCGTCAGGTAAGGCAATAGTTTCTCGTCGTCGTTGTTCGTGTCGACCTGGACGGTGTAAGTGACAACGTTCTGTGTCATCGTCGCGTTCAACCGAACCTGGCCGACTTGCCCTTGGAACACCTTGCCAGGATAGGCATCCACCGTGAATGTTACTGGCTGGCCTTTAAAAATGCTGCCAACGTCAGCTTCGTTGACCGATACCCACGCCTGAATGCGCTTGAGATCTCTTGCAATGAGGAAGAGGCTCGGTGCACTCAGACTGGACACGACGGTCTGGCCAATGTTAACTCGCCGGTCAACAATCACACCCTTGACGGGCGACTTGATGGTACAGTAATCAAGATTGATCTGCGCAGTGGCGAGACTAGCCTTCGCTTGGGCCACGGCAGCCTTCGTTTGCTCCACCGTAGCCTCGGCTGCCGCCAGGTTGGCCTTAGCAACCTCGTAATTGGCTTGGTACTGGTCGTAAGCGCTCTGTGCCAATGCGTCGGATGGACCGAGCCTCTGCGCCCGACCCCAGTTCTGCTGGGCCAGCAGCAAATTCGCTTTCATCTGGAGAACATTGGCGTCGGCGCTAACCTTGTTGGCCACGGCCTGCTGCAATTGGGCCTTGGCAGTTTCCACAGCAGCAGCGTAAAGTGAATCGTCAATTCTGGCCAGTACCGTGCCTTTCTCCACGACTGAACCCCAGTCAATGTCCTTCCCGTGTTTATCCTTGCCGAAGGCAATAATCACCCCGGCAACCTGAGCGCCGATGTCCACGGCTGCCTCCGGCTCGAGCGTGCCCGTTGCGCTGATCGTAGCCACCAGATCGCCCCGTTTCACTGGCACCGTGTGGAACGTCGGGTCTTTGTCCCGCCTGGACCGCAACCACCACGTGCCGGCGCCACCGATCACAACCAGCCCGATAACTACCAGGATCACGATTACAATGGTTCGTCGCATTAATATCTCCTTCCGCCGCCAAAAAAAATCGTCTCCATTTACAAGGTGGGTATTTAAGTTACACACACCATTTACAAAACTGATCATGATTTTTTGTGACTTGGTGTCCCACAGCGTTAGCCTCTTACCCGCTACTATGTCTTAAACAGCACAATACTTTGAAAAACCTTATTTTTCCCTCTGTTCTTTCATTTTTTCCCTATATTCTTTTCTTTCTTCCCTAGATTTTTCCCTGCATTTCCTCAAATCCTCATATGTCTGTGCAGCAGAGACGCAGGTCTTATCTTCCTGAAGCATCTTAATGCGTTCGTCAATTGACGAGATGATCTTTGCCTTCCTCTGTTCAACCAACGCTTTTTCTTGTGGATTTCCGCCCTCGGGGTTTTGTGCGTAGGTAAGGATAGATACGCCTAAGGCCAGTACAACCGCTATAAAGATAACCGCCAGTTTTTTCATTTTTTCACCTTCTTATTTTTCGCGCTCTATCATAAAACAAATTCCGGCCAAATTCAAAACTTGAAATTGTCACTGATAACTCAATGACTACTGAGAGAAATTCGCTTTAAGCTCAGTTCATTACTTGGTGTAATTTGTTCTACCACATAAATTTTAATGTGAGGAGGAAAGGGTAATTTTACGATCTTCCTCTCTTTTCCTCTTTCTCTTCCCCATCCACCAATCTTGCCGTTTCCCAAAACTCTTCTTTGGTAAGTATCCCTCCTTGGAATATGACAAAAAGGTCTCTGTGTTCTTGCCCCACCAAGCATAAAATGCTCCAGCACGTTCTGTCGGTGATCGTTCTCTCTGTGCCCGCCGCTACTCGATCTTCAGAAAAAGTAACCCAACAGATCGAATCGGTGTTTGAAAAATGATATTCCCAAGTTTCAACAGCTTTCCCATTAACCGTCCTATATGTAACCAGGGGTGTTCTCCCCCACAAGGAGGCCACTTCTTCTTTCGTCATGTTAGGTTTAATATCTGAAACATGACGAGGGTGGCACGAAGAAAAAAAGAAAATAAGAACAACAGATACCAATAGACAAATAATCCTCTTTCCTCCCATCTTACCTCATCTCCTTTCTTTCTCTTTGTATTTTTCTAAATATTTACCAATGGCCCCTTCCGCATAAATCCTTTTCTCTATAATGTTGATTATGAGTTGTCCTGTACCTTCCTCAGAAGAAATTTGCCAGAATTATCATGCCTCATGATTAACAGCTCTTTCTTCCCCTTCGCTTTTTACCAGCTTCGATAGACCTTTTATAAATCGTCGTTAAGTTCTTTTATCCGTGCTATTTCTTCTGCATATCATAAGCTTTAATCACCAGATCTGTAAGATCAATAGACTTGGAAGTAAAAAGCACAATGTTTTCGTTTTTCTCCAGAATAACAGTGTAGCCCTCCTTTGCCCCAATCTCTTGAACTACCTTTACAAGGCCACCTGAGATGTTCCTTTCCATCTCAATCCGCTTCTGATTGAACTCATTCTGAACATCCTCACCCCACCTCTGGGAATCTCGAAGCTTAGTCTGGAACTCTTTTTCTCTTGATGCCCTGGCTTCAGGGGTCAACATCAGACCCTGCTTCTCCAGTGATTCTTTCATCTCTTGAAGCTCTTTCTGCTTCTCAGCAATGAGGCGCTGAACTTTTTCCACCTCGTTGCTGAGCGTCCTTTTGGCTTCTTTCCCTGCATTACATTCATTCACGGCCTTCTGCATATCAACCCATCCAATCTTTATATCGGCAGGGTAAACCCTTCCGGTAAGTAATCCTCCCATAATTATGAAAGCGAGGATTCCGATGAATTTCTGATATATTGCCATTTCTTCTCCTCATGCTCCCATTTAATGAATAGCCTTTCCAGCGAGGCGAAAATTGACGCCATGAAATCTCTTCTACCAATCAAGTTATTCCTCATTTTCCTGAAAATGCTGTGAAAATATACTCCCACTTTCGTTCGGCAGTCATTCCGGCCTCTTTTATTAGCAGAAAAGGGGGATAGGTACAGAAAGCAAACAAAAGGATAAAAATAATGAACCGAAACGATTTTATTTGGAAAATCTTTCTCATAGATACCTTCATTCAGATTCCAGTTCCTGTGTATGTTTGCTGTCTCTGAAATCCTTTAGCGGAAAGCCTAAAGTGTCACCCTGTCAGTCCCACAGCCGATCAGTCTCTTCTGCCTTCCAATGACACTCTTGTTTGCTCCTTAACCCCCTCGCTAACCTCGCCACCCTTCTCGCCATTCTCTGTTTCTATGCCAGTATCGTTCGCGCTCCCATCTCGCCCAGTTCCTTAGCAAATACCCAAAGGGGATTCGA
>DASPPQ010000040.1:0-45032 GCA_035625415.1 Thermodesulfobacteriota bacterium | reverse complement strand
ATCAGCCGTATTAAACCGGAGATGATACAGGAACACTTGGAGAAGCGAAAGAGTTTAACTAATAAGAAGCGTAAAGGTGTAACTAACGTCACCATCAATCTTGACCTGACAATCCTCAAATCTATCTTTAACTTTGCACGCCGTAAGGGATGGATTGAAAAAAACCCTTGCGACCAAATCAGCAAGAGGCCCGAAGAGGAGCATCAAAAGTATGTCCCTTCAATCCAGGATTTTCAAAAGGTACTCGGTGCGGCAAAGGGAGGAGATAAAGTACTGCTTCAAGTATGCTTCCTTACTGGTGGTCGCATATCGGAAGTGCTTAACCTACGATGGGAAGACATTACCAAGGACGACGTGATCCTTCGCTCCCGTAAGCACCGCTATGGTGATTTAAGGGCCAGGCATATACCGCTATCTACGGCCCTGAAGGAAGCCTTTACACGCCTTCCTCACAATGAGGAGCATGTATTTCCGAGGCGGACCTACCCACGGGCACTCCTCATAAGGCTTTGCAAGCAGGCGAAAGTACGGAGGTTTACCTGGCATTGTATACGACACTTAAGTGCCACAATTTTATCTAATGACAATACGCCCTTACTTGACATCAGCCAACTGCTAGGTCATAGTGATGTTACAACGACACAAATTTATTTAAGATCATTGGGATTGAAGGCTGCAACGGAGAGGTTATCGGACATCCTTAAGGGTTAGTTTTTAATAAATTTTCAATAGGCTTTCTTTATAATGTTTTATAAAGTTTTTAAAATCTGTTAAAAGTTTTTTATCAGTCTCCTCCAAGCACTTGAAATTCAATATGTTTCAACTATAGTAAATTTAAACAGTTACCCAGCCGGCGTAGCTCAGTGGTAGAGCAACTGATTCGTAATCAGTAGGTCGAGGGTTCAAATCCCCCCGCCGGCTCCATAACTTAAAGAGTTGAGAGTTATGAATTAAGAGTTATGAATTAAGAATTAAGGCGATTTAATTGACTCTGAACTCTAAACTCATAATTCATAACTTGCCTTTTGGCACCATATGTTCGGGCATTTGAACGGCCACGACCTCGCCCTTCGCGCATATCTCGCCGCCCGCTGATACCGTAGCATTGACAACCACTTTGCGTCCCCTGATCTCCTTTATTTTTCCACGAACTTCCAGAGGTACTCCCAGCGGCGTGGGGCGTATAAATTCCACGTGCAGCGATGCCGTAACAAAACGGAGCCGCGGCTCCGTGCCCATTTCACGGCCTTCAGCACGATACGTCGCCGCTGACGCTGTTCCCGTGGCGTGACAATCGATGATCGAGGCAATCAGGCCGCCGTAAACATAGCCCGGAATCGCAATATGATATGGCCGGGGTGTAAAGTGAGCCACTGTTTCCTCTCCGTCCCAGTAGCTCTTGAGCTTTAGACCTTGTTCGTTGAGCCGGCCGCACCCATAACAATAGTTCAACTCATCGGGATAGTATTCCTGAAATGCTTTTTGATCCATACCGGTATCTCCCCAATCCATTTCACTATAATTTGAATGATATCTACCACCCTGCAATGAATGGACTAATTTCCATTTGTCTCTTTACTCAGACCGAATATACCACATCTATGGTGCGGAGTCTCGAAAATAACTTTAGACTCTTTCGGCTTTCGTGTGGGGGCGTTCCGTTCTTGTAATCCCTGTTCATCCTGCCCGGGCGGGCGAGAATATCTCTAAAGTTTTACAAATGCGGTTTGTTTGAGAGGGTGGGCTAACGAAACCCTGCAAGCGACCAGTAGCTGGTAAATTTTTAAATGAAAGTAGTCAGCGTGTAGAGGTGCCGCTGTAAAACTTTCGCGATATCCTCGCCCACCCTTTACACCGGGGGACAATTTTTTCACATCCCCCCTTAAGTTAAGGGGGGACAGAGAGGGGTTAGGCAAAGGTTCAGGGTCTGCCGATAGGCAGGGGCTGAGAGCTTCGCTGCGCAATACGGCAAGTTAACGGCAGTGATTTGGGATTTTTGTGAAAATTACTTCCACTTCTGCCCTTGAAGAAAATTTCCATATTTTAGGAAAACGCTTTGACTTTTGGAGACTTGGCGGCACGGGAAGGGCATGGCATCAAATTTGCTGTTCTATGAAAGAATCGAAGAAACGAGGGGAGATGAGACAATGGTAGCTTACGAATACTACTGGCGCGACGTCATGAAAGGGTACGAATTAATTGGCGTGTTGCCGGAAAGAAGAAAAGACACAAATAGAGTTACCTCCAAATCTATTATTGGGTTCGGGAAGAAGTTCTGGGGCGACCATGCAGACATCGACAGCATCCTTTTCTTACGGATAAGGATTGATGAGAAAACAGGAGAAATTTCCCGGCCGAAGCCTCCCTTGGGTTTTGACTTCGAAGACTAAGAATCGGGATGAAAGAAAGGAACGTCAGCACGTGAATCCATCGTCGTGGAATATCCCAAATCTCATTCGAGCCTACCATTAGAGTTCTTAACCTCCCTGTAAATCTCCCCTCATCAAAAATATCCAGTTGACACCATAGACGCTTTTCTTTATCTTTTGTTTAAGGGAGAATGATTTAACGAAAAGAGAATCAACTCCGACCGGGGGTGAGAAGTTCGATGAATATTCGTTCATTGGTCGAAAAAGATAGGGCTCGGTTGCTTTCCATGCTGATCAAGACGCGAGCTTTCACTTCTGCGGAGATCGATGTGGCGATGGAATTGATCGACATTGTGCTGAAGGATGGAGACCAAAAAGACTACCAGATCGATTGCATGGCGGATGATCAAGATCAAGCCATCGGCTATATTTGTTACGGCTCCGCACCCATGACCCAGGGAACCTTCGACCTCTACTGGATCGCTGTGGATCCTGACTCCCAGGAAAAAGGAGTGGGTTCAAAGCTTTTGAGTTTTTTGGAGAAGCGTGTGAGGGGGGAGGGAGGGCGGATGATTCTGGCAGATACGTCCACCATACCTCAGTATGAAAAGGCCCGGAAATTTTATCTGAAGAATGGATTCGAAGAAGTGGCCACCATTCGGGATTATTATTACCCCGGCAACGATCGGGTTACTTTTTGTAGAAGGCTAACTCCCCTTGATCCCCCCTGAAGCTGTGGAAAGATTCGGCGACGAGGGCGGGCAAGGATATCTCCAAAGTTTTACAAATGCGATCATTTGAGAGGTAAAGCCAACAAAAGTCTGTAAGTGTTCAACATTCGCTGACGTTTTTCATCGTCAGTAGTTAAGGCAAAAGAGGAACCGCTGTAAAACTTTTCTGATATCCCTACCCGTCCTCTGCACCTGGGAATCGTTTTTTTATACTTTCCCTTAATTTAAGGGGGATATGAGGGGGGTTACAAGGGGAGGCCATATTCTCGGACGACCTATAATTACTAAAGAGTTCGTCATTAAAAAGACATAATCCGACAAACTCTCCCCTCCCTTTGGTGGGAGAGGATGAAGAGGAGGGGGGACCCTAAAGGTTTTCCTCTTGTCCACCCCCACCGTCGCCATCCCCCATCGAAGGGGGAGATGTCCATGCAATTATGGGCTACTTAGTAAATAACATGTCCGTTAAGAATAATTTGGGGGATGTATGGAGAAGAGAAGAATCGGAGTTCTGACAGGAGGCGGGGATTGTGGCGGACTCAATTCGGCCATCAAGTGGGTCGTGAAAACGGCGTTGGATGACCGACTCGTGAAGACCAGGAAGATCGAATATGAAGTCGTCGGGATACGCGATGGTTGGAAGGGCCTTGTTTCGCCCGATGGCGACGGCGATGACCCGACTCCAAGGGTTTACACTTTGACGGAGGAAATGGTGAGAACCTGGGACCGATACGGTGGGACCATGCTCGGAACTTCGCGAACCAATCCGTATGATCCGAAAAACAGTCAATCCAAGACCGTCCTCGAGAATATGGAGAGGTATCATTTGAATTACTTGGTGGTGATCGGGGGAGAGGATACGCTCGGAGTGGCTCACAAGCTTCATTTGGAAGGTGTAAAGATAGTGGGCATTCCGAAGACGATCGACAAGGACCTTTCCGGAACGGATTACACCCTGGGATTTGAGACGGCGGTGAATGTGATCACGGAAGAGATCGATCGTCTCAGAACGACCGCCGGATCCCACCGAAGGATCTTTGTGGTGGAGACCATGGGCAGGCATGCGGGCTGGTTGGCCCTGGAAGGAGGGGAGTCGTGCGGGGCCTACATTATTCTGATTCCCGAATACGATTTTGAGGTTGAAAAAGTCAATCAATTAGTTTCGGAAGGAAGAAAAAAGGGCTTCCGGTACGAAATTATTGTGACAGCCGAAGGAGCGAAGCCCTCCGGATACGGTCCAATCACCAAAGAAGAGGGCGCCGATAGTTTCGGCCATAAGACATTAGGGGGGGTGGGAGAATTCTTAGCACGGGAAATTTCGCGCTCGACAAAGATCGAGACCCGCAGTCTTACCCTAAGTCATTTACAGCGGGGAGGTGTGCCCTGTGCCTATGACCGAAGGATGGGAAGGTATTTTGGAATTGCAGCTGTGGACCTGATTGTGAAAGAAGATTTCGGAAAAATGGTAAGCTATCGGAATGGGCGAATCACTGCTGTTCCATTGAGGGAAGCCATTAGCCAATTGAGCCTGGTGGATGTCCAAACCCAATACGATACAGACCGTTATAATGGCCGGAGAACGATTTTAAACTCGTAAGTTGCGGACTGCCGAACCGGCCCATTGTACGGTGAAACCATCGCGGGTTCACCGCCAGTCACCGTTGGCCGGAAAGTGCCCCGCGAGCCCCGTCCTTCAGGATGGGGTCAAGGGGCACAATATGATGAAACCACCTTGCCGGAAAGCCCCGCCCTTTAGGGCGGGGAGCTTTGCATTGTATCTTTGGATATCCTGTTTAATGAGAGTTAAGATATACCAAACAAAATTCTTTTTAGGAGGTTCACATGAATACTGCTTTAGAGTTTATCAAAGCCAGCCCTGTTTTTCACATTGCCACTGTCGATGGAGCTAAAGCCAGAGTCCGTCCCTTTAGCTTCATAATGAAAAGGAACAATAAACTGTATTTCTGCACCAATAAAACCAAGGACGTGTATAAGCAGTTAAAGAAGAATCCAGACATTGAGATTTCGGATATGGGGAATAATGTGTGGCTGAGAATAAGAGGCAGAATTGCATTTGATGAAACCCGTGAGGCAAAAGCCCAGGCTTTCGAAGAGTCCGCCAATCTTCTAAGGATTTATCCCAAAGGAGCGGACGATGAGACCTTTGTGACTTTTTACTTTACCGAAGCAGTAGCAACATTATTCTCTTTTACAGAGGCACCGAAGAAGATCCCGCTTTTTTAGCGATCGGTTATCGTAAGGGATGACCATTCGATTTTCAAATTCTGTTAAGGATGCTGGTGCCTGGTACAAAAAGCATGATTGATTTGCCCAAAGCCATTCAGCGGATCGCCGATAAAACTGGCTCCCGGTGAGCCTTTCCGCTATGGCTCCTGGTCTTCGCCGACGAGCTGGAAGGTTTTTCGTACTTCTTGTGGGATTATGATCGGGCGTCGGGTCTTGGCGTTCAGAAAGACCCAATCGGTTTCGCCCCTTGCAAGAACGCTGTTGTCTTTCTGTCTGACGAATTTGTATCTCCGCAATGATATCGCCCTGCGAAAATTGACGACCCAAGTAGAAGCGGAAAGAATATCTCCAAGGAAAGCCGGGCTAAGATATTCAATCTGATGGGAGCGGACGACCCATAGGGCTCCGGCTGCCTGTGTCGCTTGCGTACATCCTGAATTGTTTGAATGAAGGACGGCAATATCTTGCATCCACTGAACGTAAGCCACGTTGTTGGCATGACCATTTTCATCGAGGGTATCTTCCGAAACAACAAACTCACGTGTATAGATCGGGAGCATCTCACGTCCTGTCCATCGAATTATTTACAGTCTCTTAATAATAACGACATGATTTGTAAAATCCCTCCTAACATTATCTCTCGGAAATTCATTTCATAAGTTCGGGCTATAAAGAACCTACTGCCTTATTCAAGCAAACCGATGTCACTCCGGCGAAAGCCGGAGTCCAGAGGCCACCAAAAAGACTGGATTCCTGCTTTCGCAGGAATGACGGACCCAGGGGTAATATGTTTAAAGGAGGCGCTGGTGTTCTTTCTTCATGCAGCGATCCATCACGACCTTTAACCCAGCCTTCTCCGCTTTTTCCCCCGCCTCTTTGTGAATGACGCCTTCTTGCATCCAGACCGCTTTGGCCCCGCGCTGGATGGCCTCTTCTACGACGGGTGGGACATCTTCTGATCTTCGAAAGATATCCACGACCTCCACTCTGATCTCTTTTGGAATTTCTGAAAGGCTGTGGTATATCTTTTCTCCCAGAATCTCATCACCGTCGGGCCGGACCGGGATGATCCGATATCCTTTGGATTTGAGATAAGAGGCGACGGTATAGCTGGGACGATCCTCCTTCGGAGAAATCCCTACGACAGCGACTGTCTTGAAACTTGTCAATATTTTTTTGACATCTTCTTCTTTCATTGTTTTCTTCTCTCCCTTCTCAATCAACGGAGTACGGAACGAATATGGAGTTTCTCGTTTCTGATGGGAGAACACGCCTGGGAATTTCTAATGACCCGATGAAGCGGCAGGATTATCAGGAGTCCTCCCGGGGATCGGAGTCCCGGGAGAAGAACTTTCTTCTTCGGGACCCTCTTTCTTCCAGGGGATTGAGCTATCAATAAATGCCTCTACGATCGTGTCCGGGGAATCCCCATCGCTGGGTAATCCCGTTTCGAGGTTGACTTTGACAAGCGTAATCCCCTTGGGAGGCTTAGGGGTTTCCACCGGAGTATTCCGCAACGCCCTATCCATAAAAGAAATCCAGATAGGCAGGGCTGCCCGAGCCCCTGTCTCATTTTTTCCCAAAGAAGTCTTGTCGTCGAAGCCCACCCAGACCCCGGCAAGGAGAGAAGGGGTGTATCCGATGAACCAAGCGTCGGAATAATCGCTGGAGGTTCCAGTTTTCCCCGCCACCGGCCTTCCGAGGACTTTTGCCCTCTGGCCTGTCCCGTGCTGGACGACTCCCTGCAGGAGATGGGTCATAATAAAAGCAATTTGTGGCGAGACCACACGTTCCTTCAAAACGGGGGGAGGCGTTTGGGAAGTTTCCTCCTCTTCCTCCTTCTCCTCCATCTCAACATAAGGCGTGTTTTCCTCAAGGACCTCGCCTCCCATCGTGACAATCTTTTTAAGGAAGATGGTTCTGACCCGTTCTCCTCCGTTTGCAAAGACGGCAAAGGCGGAAGTCAACTCGGGCATGGAAACCCCGGACGTGCCGAGAGCGATGGACAGATCCCTTTTGATGGGAGACTCGATCCCCAATCTTTTGATAAATTTGAGAGCGTAACCGACCCCGATGTCTTCAAGGATTTTGACGGTGACGACATTTCTGGAATAGGCCAAGGCATTCCGGAAAGTGATGGGCCCCATAAAATCCTGATCATAATTCTTCGGTGCCCAATACGTGCCGTCTGGGTCTGAATATTCTACCGGAGAATCCATGACGATCGTGGATGGGGTATAACCTTTCTCCAAAGCCGCAGCATAGATGACCGGTTTGAAGGCCGAACCGGGTTGTCTTCTGGAAAAGATCGCCCGGTTAAACTGACTCTCGCTGAAATCACGGCCTCCGACCATGGCCCGGATATACCCGGTTTTCGGGTCAAGGCAGAGCAAGGCGCCCTGGACCAGAGGCTCTTGTTCTAGGATGAACAGCGGGGGCTGATCTTTTTTAGAAGATTCTTTGAGACGAAGATGCACCACGTCACCCGGCTTGAGAAGGTCTCCGGGGGTTTTCACTTGTTGTGGCTTGTAGCTCGGCGTAGGCTTGATGGTAAGGGCCCAGGACATTTCGGAGAAGGGGAGAATCCCTTTTCGATCTTCCGCCCAAACAGTGTAGAACTTCTTGGAGTCGTCTTTGGAGAGGATCACCCCTTCGAAAGCGTCGTTCGAGGGGAGGGGACGGGAGGATTCTTTCTTTTTGTTAAGAAGCTCCTTTACTTCCTTTGGCGGAAGGACGCGGAGAGGCCCCCTGAATCCCTCCCGCTTGTCCAGTTCCTTTAACCCTGTCTCCACGGATCGCTGAGCCGCTCTCTGGAGGGAGAAATCGAGGGTAGTGTAAATCCTCAGCCCTTGTTGGTACAACTTCTCCTTTCCATACTTTCTCTCTACCTGCTGCCGGATGAATTCCGTGAAGTAGGGAGCCTTGCTGAAATAGGCGCTTTCTCTCGACTGAATTCTAAGAGGAGTTCGAAGCGCTTTTTCTTTCTCCTCCTGGGAGATCATGCCTAATTCGCTCATGCGGGCGAGGACGTAAGCCTGGCGGTCCTTGGCCCTTCTATAACTATTGACGGGCGAATAACGACTGGGGGCTTTGGCCAGGCCGGCCATCATGGTTATCTCCGCGAGATTGAGCTGCTCAACCCGCTTGTTGAAGTAACTTTCGGAGGCGGCTTCGACACCATAGGCTCCGTTTCCTAAATAAATATTGTTCAGGTAAAGGAGAAGGATCTCCTCTTTGGTTAAATCCCGCTCCAGACCGAAGGCGTAGGCCACCTCCCTTAGCTTCCGGAGCAAACTTCTTTTTGGCGTAAGGAAAAAAGTCTTGGTCACTTGCTGAGTGATCGTGCTTCCTCCCTGGACAATCCTCCGGGCGAGTAGATTCTTGAACATAGCGCGAAGGATGCCTTTGTAATCGACGCCTTTATGCTGGAAGAATTCCGCATCCTCTGCGGCAATGAAAGCCCTTACCAATTGCTTGGGGATCTGCTCGTAGGGAACGGGGATCCGGTTATCCATCATGAACTTCCCGACCACCTCATCTTCTTCGGAGTAAACGACGGAATAGGCGCTCTGGCGTCGCTCCTTGAGGGATGTAAAATCAGGCAGGTGATGGGAGTAGTAGAAAAAGAGCAAGGCCCCGCAAATGAGAAAGAGAAGGGCCGAGAGGATAAAGGTGTAGATGACATAGAACGGCCATCCCTTTTTCCTTCTTTTGTGAGTATGATTTTGTTGTTCCATAAGAAAGAATAAACCAAAAAAGGGAAAACCCCCTCCGATAGAGTCTTCCCTTTTTGTGATTTCACCGTCGCGTGGCTACTTCTTCTTCTTTTTTTTCGCCATCTGGGCGTTTAGGTCTTCCACCTGTTTTTTCAAAGCCTCGTTCTCGGCAGTCAGAGAAGCGATGGTCGCATCCTTCTCGGCTGCCATCTTCTGGGTGTCCTCTTTCAACTTCTGCACATCCAGCCTCAATTTGTCGTTGTCCGATTTGAGGCCGGTGTTTTCCGCTTTCAGTCTCTCATTCTCTGCCTTGATCTCTGCCCCGCATCCTATGAGGGCTGAAACAAATAGGCCGACCACGAGCAACGACAGGACAGCCGATATTACTCTTTTCATCTTCCTGTCACCTCCTTCTTCTAAAGTTCTTGTATGCCCGTTTCACCAATTCGAATTATAGAAAGGAGCTAAGAAAAAATCAAATCATTTTTTTAAACTTGACAACCCTTCTCGGTTTTGGCGATATTTCTAAAAATTTAGTTAACGTCAGTTGGTCCTTTCCTTGCCTATTCTTGCAGCGGGGGGAAGAAGAAAATGGAACAAAAACCGGCCCTCCGTTGTCTATCGTATCAGGGGAAGAATGGATTTTTGATGATGACTTCTCCCAGGGTTCAAAAAGAGATCATTGAGCGCTGCAAGGCGGGGAGCGAAAGGGCCTTCGCAGAGATTGTTCTTCGCTCGCAGAAGAAGGTATTCAATATCGCTTACCGGATGTTGGGCAATTCAGAAGAGGCAAAGGATTTGGCTCAGGAGGTTTTTATCTCCGTTTTTGACTCGATCAAGGATTTGAGGGAGGAGGGCAAATTCGATGCCTGGCTCACACAGATCACTCTGAACCATTGTCGGAACCGCTGGAAATATCTTAAGCGAAGACAATACTTCAACTCCGATTCGTTGGACGATCCAGTCGAGACGGGAGACGGTGATGTGCCGAGGGCCGTTTGTGACCCTTCCGACAATCCTGAGACGCTCTATGAGAAGAAGATGATCGAGCAGCTTATTCAGAGAGGGCTCCAGAAGCTGAAAGAAGACCAGAGGGAATTACTTGTGTTGAGAGACCTTCAGGGGTGTTCCTACGAAGAGATGAGCGGAATGCTCGGCCTTCCCGAGGGGACGGTCAAATCGAAACTCCACAGGGCGAGAATGGATCTGAAGCGGGTATTAGAAAGGGCCGCCCATTAGAAAGAAGAGGAGAGCCTATGGATTGTGAAAAAGTGAGGAATCGATTTTCCTCTCTGTGGGAAAGGGAGCTGACCCCGTTCGATGAGAAAGGGATCAGGGAACATCTTTCTTCATGCCCAGAGTGCCAGAGAGAATTTGAGCAATTCGAGAAAACGATGCGATGGCTTCATTCCGTGGGAGAGGTGGAAGTGCCCAATGAGTTTCTCCCCGGACTTTATAAGAAAATGGAAGAACGGAAAAGGGTCCGCTCCACGAAGAAGTCCAGGAAGGGATGGTTCGACTTCCCCCTCCCATTGAAACTTCCGGTTCAAGCGGCGGCCATGGTGGCCGTCGTTTTCTTAGTGCTCTATCTCACCAAGATGATGCCGCTGGGAGAGGATCGCCCCACGAAGACCGGACAACCTCCTTCCCCTCTTTCTGTGGAAAAAAAGTCTGAAAAGGTGTTGGCTCAAAAAGAGCCGGAGAGAGAACGAGGGACGCTAAAGATACCTGCTGAGGCACCCCGTCCAAAGGATGTCGGACAGGCTAAAGCACTTCTCCCTGAAGAGAAAAAATTTGAACCAACCACCCCACAGGCGAAGGCGGAAACAAAAAGGGCGGAGGCACCTTCTCCAAAGACTGAAGTCCTGGCGTTCAAAAAAATCGAATCGAAGGAGGCGGCGAAGGCAGCAGCTCCATCCTCGGAACCGGGAAGGATTGAGAAAGAATGGGTTGTCAAGAGGAAGTCCGGTGCGGCTACGAAACCTCCTCAAGAGATCGTTTTGAAGATCTCCGATAAGGAAAGGGCGGTCTCTCAGCTTCGAGAGTTGGTCAAACAATTTAAAGGGGAGATTGTCGCGACGGAGGAGAATGGGGTCCTTGCTTCTCTTCCGTCGGGTTCATTTTCAGAGTTCGAAAAAAGACTGGTAGGGGTAAGTTCTACCGGCCAGGCGGATAAGGTGATTATGAGAAAACAGAGCACAGGAGATTTGAGAGCGTCCCAGGAAGTGGAGAAAGAAGCAATTGGGGAAAAATGGAGAGAACCGGAAAAAGTAGCAACCGGTGAAGTGAGTCGAATTGTCGTTCGCATCCTCCTCGTTCAGGAATAGCCCCTTTAATGGGCCCCACCCCCTCTGCCAGAAAGGGGAATGCGTCTGTCTGTGTGATTGTGATCCTCAGTTTGACTTCTCCCCCCAAGTTTTGTATAAATAAAACTCACTATTCATCCAGTTCCCCTCGTTAGTGTGGTGATTCGGAATTGTTTCTCCCTTGTTTGTCATTCCGGGCTTGACCCGGAATCCGGTCTTTCTGTACTGGATTCTTGCCTTCGCGGGAATGACGGGCTGGGCCCCGGCGTTTTGGAAGGGGGAGACTGCTGTTCGTAAAGAGAGGAGGCGCCTTATCGTGAAACGGTTGAACATTTTTGGAGTGGGATTGATCATCTTATTACTGTGGTTTGGTTTTTGCCAGAAGGGATGGACGGAGGAGAGGTTTACGGTCAGACCGGGTGATACGCTTTATGGGATCTCAAAATCAGTGGGCGTTAGCGTCGAGGCGTTGAAAAAGGCGAATGCCTTGGAGGACGACTCGATCAAGCCGAAACAGGTTCTTACGATACCATCCCAAGGCGAGAAAAAGGCAGAAAGGGTTTTGGGTGGACCTTCAGGCCAGGCCAGTAAAAAACCTTCCGCCGGGGCCGCTAAGCGAACTTCGGGGGAAATGGACTCTTACACCGTACAGAAAGGAGATACCCTATATGCAATCTCAAAGAAGGTGGGTTTTTCAGCAGAGGAGATTAGAAAGGTGAACGGCCTCCACACTTTGGCCTTAAAGACTGGTCAAGTCCTTCTCCTCCCAAGAGATGGGAGTCAGCTGGATGATGACGCAGAAGAATTGGGCGATGAGGATGGAGCGGTACAAGCTTCGGGGGCAGAGGGTGAGAAAGGAGATCTAGTCCCGTCCGCCCCTCTTGGAAAATGGGGTAATCCGGAGGAGAGAGGTCTCTTGGTAAGGGTTGCGAAGACCTTTTTAGGTGTGCCCTATAAATTAGGGGGCTCCACATTAAGGGGGATCGATTGTTCTGCCTTAGTGAAAAAGATCTATGAGATTTTTAACATCCAACTTCCCAGAACGACCCGAGAACAGTTTAAGATAGGGAAGAGGGTGGATATGAACCAGTTAGAGGAGGGGGATCTGGTTTTTTTTAGACAGCGCGGGAATCGTGCTCATGTGGGAATTTACGTTGGCGACAATCAATTTGTCCACGCCTCTTCATACAGCAGAGAAGTGAAGATAGATCATCTGAATACGCCTTACTACAGCCAACGCTTTCTCAGAGGCGTTCGGGTGAAGGAATTGGCGAGGGAGATTTAGGGGTCATCTATTTTGACGAAGGAGAGTAAATCATGATCATCACCATCAACCCTAAAAATCCGCAGCCCAGATTGGTTCGGAGGGTCGTGGAAGTTCTGAAGGAAGGCGGTGTGGTCGGATATCCCACGGACACCATCTATGGAATCGGATGTGACCTTTTTAACCCGGAGGCGATCCGAAGAATTCATCGACTGAAGAAATTAGAGGGGAAGAAGTTATTAAGTTTCATCTGCTCCGATTTGAAAGATATCAGTCGCTACGCGTATGTGTCCAACTATGCCTATAAAATGATGAAACGCCTACTTCCCGGAGCTTACACCTTTGTTTTGAAGGCGACGAAGTTGGTTCCGAAAATAGCCATGACCAAACAGAATACCGTCGGAATAAGAATCCCTGACAACAAGATATGCTTGTCCCTCGTTAGGGAGCTGGGGCACCCGATTATCAGCACCAGCGTTTATAAACCCGATGAGGGACTGTACAATGACCCTGCCGGGATTGAGGAGCGATTTGGAAAACAGCTTGACCTTGTCGTTGACGGAGGGATGATCGTTGCCGAACATTCCAGCATGGTCGACCTCACCGGCGATTTTCCCAAAGTGATTCGGAAAGGCAAAGGGGATGTAAGCCTTTTTCGATAAGAGCCCGTGGTGCTGGAAAGGAGAAGAGATGGGCCGAAAAAGTCTGCCAGCTGCGACGTTGCTTTTTCCCACTCCGGTCGTCTTGGTGACCTGTGTGGATGAAACAGGAAAGCCGAACATCATCACCCTGGCCTGGGTGGGAGTGGTCAACTCAGAGCCTCCTATGATCAGTATCTCCATCCGTCCGGAACGGTACTCCCATGCCTGTGTGAAGCAACTCAAAGAGTTTGTCGTCAATCTTCCAACTGAAGAAATGGTCAGAAAGGTGGATGCGTGTGGTGTCCTTTCCGGCAGGGGAACAGATAAGTTTTCATCCATGGGATGGAAGCAGGTACCCGCCCAAAAAGTCAAGCCCCCGTTAATTGATGAATGTCCTGTCCAGATGGAATGTAAGGTTAAAGAAATAGTCTCCTTGGGAAGCCACGACCTTTTCTTGGGTGAAGTCGTTGCTCTCCACGTCAAGGAAGAAGTTCAAAAGGAGAAAGGTCGGATCGATATCACCAAGGTCCTCCCGTTGGTCTTCTGTCCGGGTGCCAATGAGTACTGGAATCTCGCGAAATGCATCGGCCATTACGGTTTTACGAAAGGGAAACCCTAACACGGCATTGCTCGGACCATACGGGCCCACCATGATCATTGACTGCCATACTCACATCTTTCCGGAGGAAGTGAGAAAGGATCGAGCGTCATTCTCTAAGAGAGACGAAGGCTTTTCGTCCATTTATAAAGACCCAACGTCGAGGATGGTCGGGGTGGAGGATTTGATCGCCTCGATGGATGAATCCGGCATCGATCAATCTGTGATTTGTGGATTCCCTTGGAGCAAACCTGATCTCTGTTCCTTTCATAATCAATACCTGATGGCGTCCGCCTCACAGTATCCGAATCGACTGATTCCCTTTGTTTCCCTTCTCTTTTCAAATCCAAATTGGTCGTTGGAAGAATTAGATCGGACCCTGAAGGGCGGGGCAAAGGGGGTAGGGGAGATCGCTTTCTACCGTGATGAATTGACGGCTCAGGATATTGATTCCATGAAACCAGCCCTTTCCCAAATGGAGAAACAGGGGATCCCTCTTCTTCTCCATACCAATGAGGCGATCGGCCATTCCTATCCCGGGAAGGGGGGGACACCGCTGGAGCGTTTCTATCAACTCATCCTCTCTTTTCCAAACTTTCCCGTCATCTTGGCACACTGGGGAGGTGGCCTTCCCTTCTACGAGCTGATGCCCGAGGTGGCGAAGGGGATGGCCCATGTCTATTATGACACCGCGGCGTCGCCTTTTCTCTATTCGAAGAAGATTTATGCCGTCGTCAGAGAGATCGTGGGAGCGGAGAAGATCCTTTTCGGGACGGACTTTCCTCTGATCCCCCCGCGGCGATATTTTATAGAATTGGAAGCATCGAGCCTTTCAAAACAGGATCGGGAAAAAATTCTCGGTCTCAATTTTTTAAGGCTGATTGAGAAAAGGGGTGCCCGGTGAAGCATTCCTTTTTGGATCACCACAGCCAGACAGAGAGCCCGATCCACCATCTGGATGCCAGGGCAAAGATCATCGTCTTCTTCACTTTTATTTTGATCGGGGTGAGTGCTCCACCCACTTCCCTCATTCTGTTCGGTCTTTTGGCTATCATTCTCGTCGGCATTGCCTTCTTCGCACGGCTCCCCTTAGGTCACTTGCTCAAGAAGGTTCTGGTCGTCCTCCCTTTTCTCCTTATCGTCTCGATTTCTATTCCATTCATGAAAAAAGATGGAATCGGGGGAGGATACAATTTGGGCCTTGGAGGCCTTTCGGTTTCACGGAGCGGTCTCTGGATTCTATGGAATGTGGTCATCAAGTCATGTCTTGGGGTTTTTTCTATCATCTTGCTCTCTTCCACGACCTCCTTTCCCCAATTGATGAAAGGCATGGAGAAGTTGGGTTCCCCAAAAATCTTTACCATGCTCACCTCATTCATGTACCGCTATTCTTTTATCCTCATCGACGAGATGTACCGAACGAAGCGCGCGAGGGATTCTAGAAGCTTTGGAGGGAGATGGTTCTGGCAAACTAAGATCATCGGGCATATGATCGGAACGCTTTTCTTAAGAAGTTTTCATCGTGGGGAAAGAGTTTATCTGGCCATGCTTTCCCGAGGTTATCAGGGGACGATGGCCGGAAGCACGGTAGGAAGGCTCGGCTGGGGAGAGGCAGTATTTCTTTCCCTTGTTCCATTTCTTATTTTCTTGAGGATCTATTTGGGATGAAATATCTGCGCTTGCACCAAAGAGGCGTCTGAATGGCTCTCATGTCAAATGTCAAAGTTCAAGTTCGAAATAAAATCCAAAGTCCAAATGTCAAAAGTCTTGGATCTTGAGGTTTGACATTGATTTGGCATTTGCCTGCCTGTACGAAGCCCCGCCTGCCAAAGTACTTGTACGGCGGGCAGGCGCTTCGGCGAAGACAGGGATTTTGAAATTTGGAATTAATCATCAGCTTCGATTAAGGTTCACAAAAAAGTTCGAATTTAGGCTTTGAGGATGAAAACCAATAAGGTGATCCAGATTGAAAACCTCTCTTATCATTATCCGGACGGGACGCCGGCGTTGAGGGACGTTGATTTGGAAGTCTATCAAAATCAATCCATCGCGATCCTGGGCCCAAATGGAGCCGGCAAGTCGACCCTTCTCTATCATCTGAACGGAACCTTGATGGGAGAGGGAAAGGTGATCATCTCGGGCATTCAGGTTGAGAAAAACAATTTGAAGGAAATTCGGAGAAGGGTGGGTCTCGTTTTTCAGAATCCAGAGGATCAGCTCTTCTGCCCCACGGTTTTCGATGATGTGGCTTTTGGTCCTCTGAATATGGGACTTGACGGAGAAGGCGTTCGGCGCCGTGTGACGAAGGCACTTGAGACAGTGGGGTTGAAAGGATTTGAGACAAGATCGGCCCACCATTTGAGTGAGGGAGAGAAGAAAAGGGTTGCGCTGGCCACCGTGTTGTCCATGGACTCCGAGATCCTGGCCCTCGACGAGCCCACGGACAACCTCGACCCGGCCGGAAGCCGAATGTTGATGGAACGAATCCAATCCATCCCTCAAACAAAGATCATCGTTACCCATCACCTGCCCGTGGCGGTGGATCTTTGCGAGAGAGCGGTCTTGCTGTATGAAGGGAGAAAAATAGAGGATCTTTCCATGGGAGATCTGCTCGGAGATCGTGCGCTCCTAGAAAGATTCGGGTTTGATGCGGATTACGCCCAATGGATGTACAGTCGAAGGAAAGGCTGAGAAGAAGGAATTGGGAAGGAATTGAAGGGTTAAGGAAACTCCGCCTTTGCTAAGCTGCTCATAAGGCAGGTAGAAGTCCCCGTGGCCAGAATGGTCCCATCTTTGTTTGCTATGTGGGCTTTCGCTCTGATGAGTCTTTTGCTTACCTCCGTAATTTCCCCGTAGATGCTGAGTGGTTCGAAGATGGGGGCCGGCTTTTTGAACCTGATCTCTAGGGATACCGTAACCGCTTGATACCCTAATTCATAAATCAATTTTGCCATCGCTTCATCCAACAAAGTACTGACAATTCCTCCATGGACAATACCGTCCCAACCTTGGAAAGTTGGACTTGCGATAAAAGTCGATTTGAGGGTTTGTCTTTCCTCGTCGATCTCAAAACTCAATCGCAACCCATTTGGATTGTTCATTCCACAGACAAAACAATTGCCATAGGTTTCGAATTTCATCCTCTTCCTCCAAGAGCGCCTCAGGGTTTCCTTGCCCGTCAGCTTGAAGCTTCGGCGGGCTGAGCCGGTCTGGTCGAAGGCAAGCCGCCTTAGGTCGGGGAGTCCAAGGGTTGACTTGATCCTTCAAGCTATCATATAGTTTTGAAAGAGGTATTGTCAATTGATTAACATGGAGGATCGTTATCTTCGGTTAGCCGTCGCCGCCGCTAAGGAAGCGGGCCGGATTCAGATACTCCACTCTGACCATTCTCATCCGGTTGAGTACAAAGGAGAGTTCAACCCGGTGACGGAAGTGGACCGACTCTGCGAACGGGCCATTGTAAAAATGGTTTCGGATGCTTTTCCGGAACATGATATCTTGACAGAGGAAAGTCCTTTTGAGGGAAAAGGATCCCCTTGGAAGTGGATCATTGACCCCCTCGATGGGACGACTAATTATCTTCACGGGTTTCCTTGTTTCTGCGTCTCCATCGGGCTTGAAGTAGAAGGAGAGGTAAGAATAGGAGTGGTTTACGTCCCGGCCCTCAATGAGCTCTTTCATGCGGAAAAAGGAAAGGGTGCCTTTCTCAATGGGAAAAGAATCGTTGTCTCACGGATTGAACGCTTAAACAGAAGTCTTGTCTGCACCGGTTTTCCTTACGATGTCCATGAACATGCCGATTTCTATCTCCGTTATTTCCGGCAGTTTCTCACCAAAAGTTTTGCCATTCGGAGACCTGGCTCAGCAGCCATCGATCTCTCTTACTTAGCAGCGGGTCGTTTCGATGGGTTCTGGGAATTTAAGCTCCACCCTTGGGATGTGGCGGCCGCTACTTTGATGATTGCCGAGTCGGGGGGAAAGCTGACCGACCTCCAGGGCCGACCCTTTGGCATCTACTCAGAAGAGATCGTGGCTTCCAATGCCTTGATTCATCAAGAAATGCTTCAAGCCATCCGGGAGATTGATGCAGAGCGCGAGGCGCATAGCGCATAGCGAATTAATTTCATAAAAGAGATAGAGTGTTGAAGAAGCAGACAGAACTTTTCAAGAAAAAGGAAATGGAAGCTTTTAAGGGGGAGGCGCCCGTTGCCGATCGGATGAGGCCCCGGGCATTGGATGAATTTGTCGGTCAGGATCACCTCCTGGGTCAGGGAAAGGTTCTCCGCCAGGCAATCGAATCCGATCATCTTCCCTCCATGATTTTATGGGGGCCTCCGGGCTCCGGCAAGACCACCTTGGCCATGATTATCGCCTCCACCACAGGCGCTCAATTCCTCGCCTTCAGCGCTGTCCTTTCCGGGGTGAAAGAGATCAAAGAGGTGATCCAAGAGGCAGAAGAGGAATGGAAATATAGTAAGAGGCGGACAATTCTTTTCGTGGATGAGATCCATCGATTTAACAAAGCTCAGCAGGATGCTTTCCTACCCCACGTAGAGAAAGGAACCATCATCCTGATTGGGGCCACCACAGAAAACCCATCCTTTGAAGTGATTTCGCCACTGCTATCCCGTACAAAAGTCTTTACCCTCCGATCCTTAAAGGAGGAAGAGATTGAATTGATCCTAAAACGGGTATTGGCGGATAGAGAAAGGGGCTTGGGCAAATACCAAACCGCAATCGAGCCAGAGGTCATCAAAGGTATTTGCCAGGTGGCGAATGGAGATGCAAGGGCGGCATTGAACACCTTAGAGATGCTCGTCTTGACAACACCCCCCGGCGACGAGGGTATTCGTCAGATCAAGAAAGAGGATTTAAAAGAGGTTCTTCAAAGGAAAGCATATCTTTACGACAAGTCTGGGGAGGAACATTATAACCTCATTTCAGCATTGCATAAGAGTCTCAGAGGGAGCGACCCGGATGCAGCCCTTTACTGGCTTGGAAGGATGTTGGAAGCTGGTGAGGATCCACTCTACATTGCGCGGCGGATGGTCCGGTTTGCCTCGGAAGATATTGGGATGGCGGATCCTCAGGCCTTGCAGGTAACAGTTGCCGCTCAGCAGGCCTTTCACTTTATCGGCCTGCCGGAGGGAAATCTGGCCTTGGCCCAGGCGGCAGTTTATTTGGCCACGGCTCCGAAGTCGAATGCGATCTATACCGCTTATCAGAAGGTGCAAAGAGACATAAGAGAGGCCGAGAATATGCCTGTCCCGCTCCACATTCGAAATGCGCCTACCAAATTGATGGAAGATCTGGGTTATGGAAAGGATTATAAGTATCCTCACGATTATCCAGATCACTTCGTCGAAGAGGAATACCTTCCTGAGAACCTCAGAGGACGAACCTACTATCGCCCGACTGAACTGGGGTTTGAGAAGGAAATCAAAAAGAGGCTGGAGTACTGGAGAGGAAAGAAGAGTGAGAAAAAGTGATTGACTTTGACATGGAGCCCATTTTCTGATATGAATGACGTCATTCCTTAGTTTATTGGAGAAGAAAGATGGCTGAAAAAGGATTGACCAAGAAAGACATGGATCAAGGATTTAAGGAGTTTGAAAAGCGCCAGGATGAGAAAATGGAAACCCTCGGAGAAAGGGTCGTTGACCAATTTCATATCATTAGTGAAGAGTTAATCGACCAAACCAAGCTTTTGGCAGAAGGCCATTAATCCATAGATGAATTGACATTCAAAATCGTGCTTTTAAAACCGTCTACCAAGACCTCGTCTCCGTCACACACATAGCCCTTAATGAGCTGGAGCTTGGATGTCGGGTCTATACCACCCTGAACGTCAAATTTCACAAACGGTTTATCCATCGAGTAAAGAGTCACCGTATTGCCCCACGTCACTGAAAAACTGGTAAACCCTCCTATATCCACACAATCTGCCAACACCAAGTTTGGAAGAACCACGAGAGTAACCAGACACGCCAAAACTAGAATATTTTTTTTCATTTTATAGCTCCTTTCTTATTTAATCAATAACCATCCGATACTTATTCTGCTTTTTTTTCAATCCTGTTCCCGATAACAATTTATTCATCCCTACTGAAAAAGGCAAGTATGGGAAAAGCTTTAAAAACTCTTGTGAAAATTATCTCTTTGAAGATTATTGTTTGGAATCAGGTGTAGCGATATGGGAACCCAGCTTGAGGAACAAGCTCTCAGAAAACCGGTTGCGGACTCCACCTAAGAGTCTTCGATACAGGATAGCAATTGATTTCGACAACTACGAATTGAAGCCTGCAAAATAAAAAGGCAGGGCTAAAATGTCCTGACCAGTATTTGAGTTGACGGACACTGTCACCCTTCTACAACTTACACCGTCAGAATGAGCGCTCAAATGGTCATGCTCGATCCTCCAAATAATCCTCCTTCCGATCCGAACAAAAAATCATTTAAGAACTGCGTTGATATCTTTCAGAACCTTTAATGCCACTCCGCGATTCTTAAATGTGATGATTGTCCCTTTAGCGCTAGCACTAAAAGCTCCTGAGGTGCACGAAACGTCAATCAAAGCATCACCTCCAACTTTTTCTGCTTCATAACGCAGCATTTCAATTGCGTCTTTACAGTGGGAGACAAGGGCACTCACGTGGCTTGCTTCGGACACAGCCCTCCCCATGACTTCATAATACCGAGGGTCGAGTGAGGGACCTTTCGGGTCAATGATGATGGCTTTTTCTAAGGATGGAATCTTGCGTTTGTAAAAGGGGACATCGCTGTTGGAAGACTGGTCAGAAGTTAAATGACTTGCACAACCAATGACGAATGCGAATATCCATGCAAAGAATATGGCCTTTCTTGTCAAGTCATGAGTCTTTTGTTCAAATATAGATGACATGTTTCTTTTTCCCACACGTTAATTGTTTATTACTGAAACAAATCTACACATTTTAGCAGAGTTTGTCAAAACTTGATTTCAGAAAGGACTCTACATAATCATTTTGACATCATTTCTTCTGTTTCACACCTTCACCGGTCATGGGAACGAAGAGGACAGGAATCACGTCGATTGTCTCCATCTTTCCAGACCTTTTGACAATTTTCTTCAACTCCTGTGTGTAAGTACCCACTGGCACGACCATCTGGCCTCCCTCCTTTAGCTGGTCGATCAGAGGTTTCGGGATGTGGTCGGGCGCAGCAGTGACGATGATGGCATCAAAGGGTGCAGCCTCAGGCCACCCTAAGTATCCATCCCCGGATTTCACCTTCACGTTCTGATACCCCAATTCCAAGAGTCGTTTCTTTGCCGTGGAAGCAAGGGATTCGACGATCTCGACGGTATAAACCTCTTTGGCCAACTCCGCTAAGATGGCGGCTTGGTATCCCGAACCCGTCCCGATTTCTAACACCTTCTCATTCCCCTTCAGGTCTAAAAGCTCTGTCATCAGGGCAACGATATAAGGCTGTGAGATAGTTTGGTCCTCTCCAATGGGAAGAGGTCGATCGGCGTAGGCCGAGTTCACATATTCTTCGGGGACGAATCGGTGTCGCTCTACCTTGAGAAGTGCAGAAAGGACGCGAGGGTCCTTCACGCCTCTGGCTTTGATTTGAGTTTCCACCATCTTCTCACGCATGACTTTGAACTCCCCCTTCGGGTTTGATTCGGAAACCTTCGTTCCATCGGTGCATTGTGTAAATAGTGTAAGAAGAACAAAAAGCCCTATGGTTATCAATATCCTCTTTCTCATCGCCATTAGCCTATCATAGTCATAAAAATCCTGTCAATCCGTGGCCGGCAAGGCCTCCAAAATCAATAAAAACCCATCCCTCCTTGACTTTTTTTTTAAACATTTGATACTTTTTAATTAGGATGGATTATGGTTAACTCGTTGATAAAGATTTTAAGCCTCTGTCTCTTGATTTCGATCACCTTTTCTTTTCCCGTTCTCCAAAGCCGGGGACAATATCGAAACGATAACGGACCCTCTGAAATTACGTTCTTTGGGAAAGAAGAAACGAAATGGATTGAGAAAAGGGAGGTTCCCCTCCCTGTAATGATCGGGCAAGGAATAAAGGAAGAACCATGGGCAGATTCCCTGGATTTGAGAGAAAACGCCATCGGTCCGATGACAAAGATGAGTCCTTCCACCACCCAGCCCGGTTGTGCCTATTCGAGTCGGTTCACCTCGGGCCTGACAAAACCCTTTGTAGGGGATAGGGCCCTTTATGAACAGGGAAGATACCGCTATATGAAAGGGGCATACGAAGATGCCCTCACTTCTTTCCAGAAGCTCATCCGGCAATATCCTCAGAGTGAGCTGATCGGGCCTTCCTACTACTGGATGGGAGAGGCAAGATTTCATCAGACGAAGGATGATGAAGCGTTCTCGTATTTCTACAAGGTGGTTGAAAAATATCCTGAAAGTAAATTCTACGCCTATGCCCTGTATGCATGTGGATGGATTCGACTCAAACGCGGTGTCTATGCGGAAGGACATCAGTTTTTTCATCAAGTCCACGAAACAGCTCCAACCCTTCCCATTGCTGAGTCTTCTCTGTTTTGGTCCGGATACTCCCTGTATCAGCTTGGGCGATATTCAGAGACGCTTCGGGAATTGGAGACGCTTCTTCAGAGGTATCCGGGTGGGAAGTTGCGACCCGAGGCTGAGTATTTGATCGGTGCCAGCACCTTTCGGCTCAAGAGATTCAAGGAGGCGACGGACCAATTCAAGGATTTCTTGAAGCGTTATCCAGGACATCCCTTGGAAGAGAGCTCCCGTTATGCCTTGGCCTGGAGCTTGGTCTCTCTGGGACAATACTCCGAAGGCAAAAAGACTTTTGAGGATATTCTTCTCACCTCCCCTGGAACAAAACTTTCAGATCCGATCTTCTGGGGAATTGTCAAGGCCTATTTGGGCGCCGACGACGTGGAGGGAGCTAGACTCATCTATCAGAGGTTTCTTTCACAGTTTCTGTCCTCTCCATGGTTAGAGCAATGCCTGTTTGATATTGGGCAGTATTACTTCGGCAAGAAAGAATACTCGAATGCCGCAAACACGTTCCGTCAATTCGTCAAAACTTATCCGGAAAGTGAACTTCACGAGTGGGCCGATTTCATGCTGGGAGAGAGCCTGTTTAATCAAAAGGATTTTGCGGGCGCGATCGACTCATACCGTCAAGTCTTGGAGGAAAAGGGAAGGGCAAGACTTGAACCCGAAGTTTTCTCTAAATTGGGCTACGCCCATTTTTATCTAAAAAAATACGAAGTCGCCATTCAATATTGGGAGAGGCTTCTTGCCGATTTCCCTAATTCAGCGGAAAAAAACGAAATTCTTTATTGGTTAGCCGAGGCTTCCCTTTTGAAACAGAATTATCGAAAAGGGGTTGAATATGTAGATAAACTGCAGGGAGATCCGGTCTTATATCCAAAAGGGCTGAACAGTTTGGGATGGTATCATTACCAAAAGCGAGAGTGGAAGGAGGCGAACCAGTATTTCTTGAGGATCCTGACAGAATTCCCTCAATATCGCACCACGCCCCCCGTCTTCCTGATGGTGGGAGAGTGTTATTTAAATCAGAATGACTATCAGAAAGCAAAAAGCTATTTAACGCGATTGGCCTCTACGACGGAAGAGAATGAGAGCAAAGAAAAGGCCCACTATCTCCTTGGATGGGTGGCCTATCGAGAGGAGCGATTTGACGATGCGATCAATCAATTTCATGCGCTCATCAAATCAAATCCGTTGAGTCCCTTTACTGACGAATCCCAATACTGGATCGGATGGTCCTATTTCCGGAAGAGAGAGTTCCAAAAAGCGGTTGAAGAGTTTCAATGTGTTGCCCAAAAGTACCCCGAAAGTCCGTATGTGCCTTCCGCACTTCTGAAAATAGCAGACAGTTATTATAACCTAAAAGGGTATGCTCAGGCCGCCAATTCCTATTCCCATGTGGTGAGGGCTTATCCCAAATCAAAAGAGGCACCCGAGGCCGATTTTGGAATCCTCCTCTGTCTTGTTCAAGAAAAGAAGTTTGACTCTTTTGTTTCCCGGGTGGACGATTTTTTAAAACGATACCCCCAGCACGACCTCTCCAGTCAGGCCTTGATGCAGTTGGGGGATTACTACCAACGAGAAGGGATGAAGGAAAAAGCGGTGAAGACCTATCGAGAACTGGTCGGCCTCTATCCCAACAGCGAGTGGGCCGAGGAGGCACAGTTCGATATTGCCCTTCTCTTCAGACAGGACAAAAGATGGGCTGAGGCCGTTGAGGAAATGGAGAAAGTGATTCGTCGTTCTCCTAAAGGGCATCTTTTGGTTGAAGCCCATATCGAACAGGGAGGATTCTATCTCCTTCTCGAAGATTACCCCTCAGCCATCGAACAATACGAATGGGTGATTAAGAATCATCCCCAGCACCCGTTAGCCAAGAAAGCCTATTTGGGCATGGAGGAAGGGTATCGGGGCCTGGGGAAGATGGATCAGGCCGAGAAGATTTTGAAAGAATTGGTGAACGGTTTTCCCCAGGATGACATCCAGTTCGAGGGACAATTGAGGCTGGGGATTCTCTACCTCGCCCAGAAGAAATTTGGGGAGGCTGTCGACGCATTTTCCGAAGCGGCTCGAAGCCCTGAAGAGCCCGTGGCCTGCCAGGCTCAGTTCAAAATGGGAGAAGTCTATCTGGAGGCCGGAAATAGAGAATCGGCTTTGATCCAATTTTCAAAGGTAGTTTACCTCTATCCCCATCACGCCGACCTGATGGAAGAGGCCCTCCTGAAATTGGGGGCCCTCTATATCGAACAGAAGAAAATCCCCGAGGCCAGGCAGGTCTACCAAAAACTGCTGGATTTGAGCAAGAAACAAGATCGAAAAGAGATGGCCAGAAAAATGCTCAATCAGATGGATAGGGGGAGTATTCGCTGATGGGAATGCGATCAACGAGAAACCGGAAGCCCGCCCTTCTTCTTATCGGAGTTTCGTTTTTCTTCATCGTGTGTTTGGCCTGTATTTTTGTTTTTGTCCCTAACCTCCCTGTTCGCCTGAAGGACGGGTGGAGAGCTATCACCCATGAGAGCAAAAGGATTTTAGGATGGGAAAAAGGCTCGATTCCTCCCGAGGAGGAACGAATACGGGAGGAAGTCATTCTTAAAAAGATGGAAGAGGCCAGTGCCCGGGAAGATTGGAGAGCCCTTGCCCCAGAATATCCTCGAACGAGAAAGCTTGAATCTCCCGACGGCGGAGAAAAGCTGAAAGTCCTGAAAAATTCGTCAGAGTTCAAGGAAATGGATCAAGAGCTGAAAGAGTATTTGAAAAAGAAAGAAGAGCTATTTTATCCAGAAGCTCCTACCCCCTCCCTCAAGGACGCAACCGACTTCACCTCCCGAAAAGATAAAGGAGCGGAGAAGGTGATCGGAAGGCTTCTGAAATCCTGGGAAGGCAATGCTCAGGAAAAGCCTCTTGAGGAAAACCTCCTGCTTGGGATGACGGGGTCTCTCGTCAAGCGGAAAATCCTGGAGAGACCCAATCTCCCTCAGGTTAAGCTAAAGGTGGAGGCAGAGATCGAGTTGACACTCTGGGTATTACCCGCTGGGACAGTGGATCGCGTTGTCCCCTTGGTCAAAGGGGATGCGGAGCTGGAAAGGATTGCCGTCCAGTACTTGAAACAGTGGCGCTTTGCTCCGCTCCCGAAAGATCAACCTCAGGTTGAACAATCGGGGACCATCCCCGTTAAGTTCAAACTGCAATAGTTTGGCCGGACCGTGCCCCGCAAGCCCCGCCGTGCAGGCGGGGTTAAGGGGCAGAATTTGAATGGTATTACAGTGCCGGGAAGCCCCGGCCTGTGGGCGGGAGCTTCATTGCAGATTGCGGGTTGAAAATTCCGGAATATGAAATGAAGAAGAAGCGTCTCCTTTTGCTGATTCTTATTTCGCTTTTGATTCTTGGGACCCTCACCTTCTTTGGAGAAAACGGGGTACTTCACCTTTTCCGTCTTCAGAAGGAGTTGGCGCGGATCAAGGACAAGAATTTCAAGCTGGAGGAGGAGAATCAAAAGTTGAAGGAAGAGGTGAAACGGTTGCAGAGTGATAAACGATATATTGAAGAGATCGCTCGGAAGGAGCTGGGAATGGTCAAGGAAGGAGAGATCATTTATCAATTCGATACCCCTTCGAAGGGGACGGAGCGTTCCAAATGAAATATGAGGGGATGATCTTCCGACCTCCCAGCGAAGCAGACAGTTTGATCCTCCAGGTCACAGTGGGTTGCTCTTACAACCGATGTACCTTTTGCGGTGCCTATCAGGGGAAGCGTTTTCGGGTGAAGCGTTTCGAAGAGATCAAAGAGGATATCGATGAAGTGAGTCCGTATAAGATTCGAAGGGTGTTCTTGGCGGATGGGGATGCGTTGAGCATCCCTCAAAGTGGACTGCTTCAAATCCTATCCTATCTGAAAGCAAAATTAAAGGGGCTCGAGAGGGTAGGGATCTACGCCAATGCAAAAGATATTCTTCGGAAAGAGGTGGAGGAACTCAGGGCCCTAAAAGACCTGGGCCTGGGAATAGTCTATCTGGGCTTGGAGTCTGGAGATCCGGAAATACTGAAACGAATTAAGAAGAATGCCACCGTTGATCAACTGATCCGTGCTGGAAAAAGGGTTAAGGAATCAGGGATTCTTCTCTCCGTGACCGTGATTTTGGGTCTCGGAGGCGTAGAAGGCAGTCAAGCGCACGCTGTGGAGACCGGAAAAGTTCTCACAGAGATGGATCCGGACTATGTCGGTGCGCTTTCTCTCATGATCGTTCCCGGGACGCCCGTTGAGAAGGAGATCGAAACAGGAAAATTGGTCCTACCCACTCCTTTCGGTCTGATCCAAGAACTGGAAATGATGATTGCCCATTGCCAATTCACGCATTGTTTTTTCGCTTCCAATCACGCATCCAACTACCTTCCTCTTCGGATCCAAATGCCGGAGCAGAAAGAAGAAGCCCTTAGACGAATTCGAGAACTCCTCAGAAGGAAAGATCCCGAATTACTCCGGCCCGAATATTTAAGAACGCTATGAAACGCAGGGGCTCGAGGGGTCTAGGATTCAAGGCCCCGAGCGAAATGCTGAAGACCGTTTTGTCATTGAGTAACTCAATCTTAAAGATACAATACCGCTTTGATAACCAAACACTCGAACCGATGAACCCTCGAATCCTTGAACCCTTAGCGACAAACCTGTTATAAACCAAGTCCCAGGAAATTGAAGAGAGGTTGGGAGGAGTCAGAAGTGATGAAAGACATCGTGGATGTGGATATTCGAGTAAGATACGCAGAGACGGACCAAATGGGGGTGGCTTACTATGCGAACTACCTCGTATGGTTTGAGGTAGGCCGGTCTGAGTTTTGTCGAGAAAGGGGATTCCGTTACGCCGATTTGGAGGCTTTAGGGTATAAGCTTGTGGTGTCTGATGTCAACTGTCGGTATCGCAGTTCTGCTCGATACGATGAAACAGTCGTCGTGCGGACTCGCTTGAAGGGGGCTAATAAACGCATGATCACCTTCGGGTATCAGATCCTTCGCAAAGGTCAGGAGGAAGAAGTGATTGCCGAAGGGGAGACGCGGCATATCTGCGTCGATTCAAATCGAAAAACAAAAAGCCTTCCAGAAAAATTTCTGGTTTGTCTCACAGGATAGTCTCTATTTGCCAATCTTCTGAATAGTTACCAATGAGTCCCCATCCCCTCTTGCCCCCCCTTGAAGGGGGAGGAACTGACTACCCGGCTGTTGGTAAAAGGTGGTTCGTGGCAATAGACAATCATGAAATCAATTTTCGCTTTCTTTTCGGATTGTTCAAGTTCGTCCAAATACCACCGGGTTTGTTGCTCGATTTGTTCCTTGGTCAAAGTCGAGAAATTGGAATCAACCATGACCATTGAGATATTACCCCAGGTGAAGCTCTCCCACCCTACGGGGAGAGGGGGAGGGCAGAGAGGCTAACACCGCCGTCGAGGGAGAAGGGTGACTGTCGAATAGTTGGGTTTCGTTTGGAATTTGGCAGTTATTTCGCAAAGTTCTCGTATTTGCTATTGAAAATTGACGGTTAATAGGGTAATGTTTCAGAAATGGATTCCAAAAAGATTTTAGTTTTGAGGCTGAGTGCGGTAGGGGACGTCATCCGAACACTGCCTGCGGTAAAAGCCTTAAAAGAACGCAGTCCTTCCTCCTCAATCACCTGGATTGTTGAAGAACCCTCTCGAGCCCTTCTGGAAAGTCAACCAGAGGTTGATGAGGTGATCTTATTTCCGAGGAAAAGGTGGACCAGGGGAATAAGGTCATTAAGGGGGATAAGGGGAACCATCGGGGAGATACGAGGATTTGTCAAAGACCTTCGGAGGCGAAAGTTTGATGTGGTTCTCGATTTTCATGGGATTCTTAAGAGCGGTGTTCTCTCTATTCTTTCAGGGTCTCCTCTGAGGATTGGATATGATCGAAGGTCAACCAGGGAAGGGAATTTCTTGTTTTCAAATGTGAAGGTGAAGCTTCCAAGGGTAAGGATTGGCCGCTTTGAAAGAAATCTTGCGCTTCTAAAGGGGGTGGGTTTGGAGCTCAAAGAGCCTAAATATCGTCTTCATGTCTCCTCGGAGGATCGGGAATATGTAGCATCATTCTTTAAGGCATCATCCGCATTCCTTCATAGGCCTTTGATTGCGATCCATCCGGGAACGAGCCGAAAAGCTTTCTTCAAGCGATGGATGCCGGATCAATATGCCCGATTGTCGGATCAATTAATTGAGGAGCTCAATGCGACCGTTCTCTTCACTTGGGGAGATGAGGAACTCGAGTGGGTCGAAGGTATTCGAAAACAGATGAAAGAGCCGTCCCTATTGGCGCCGAAAACCGAATCCTTAACACAGCTGGGGGAAGTATATCGAAACTGCGATCTTTATATTGGAGGAGATACTGGACCGATGCACATTGCTTCCCTCATGGGAATCCCCGCCGTCGTCATTTACGGACCGACAGACCCCGTTGAGAATGAACCTCTTGGAAGTCACATCAAAGTGAGAAAAGAAGTGGGGTGCAATCCGTGTCACGAGTATTCCTGTAAAAAACTTGTCTGTATAAAAAAGATTTCAGCGGACGAAGTTTTTAACGCAACGAAAAATATTTTAGGCATTTTGTGAAGCTTAGGACCTGCCAGGGATAAAAAGAGAGCCCTTAAATGTCACTTATAAAGAATGTGGTTGCGTTCAAGAATTGGTATCTGCTTTATGCAGGGCGTTATGGATTTCTGCGTAAAGAAATTGAGTTGATCCATCGAAACGGTTCAAGAATTAGGCTGCGGCCGAATACGGATGATTTGAGAATTGTAAAATCAAATTTTGTTAAGAGAAACTATACGAAAGATTTTGTTCCAATCACCAAAGACTCTATTGTCGTCGATGTGGGAGCCCACATCGGATCTTTCTCCATCAGCGTTGCAAGAAGTGCCTACAAGGTGCTTGGTTTCGAGCCGGAGCCAACGAATTATCAAATGCTCAGAAAGAATATGGAGCTAAACCACCTGGAGAATATGTCTATCTTTGAGATGGCGGTTTCTGGTATAAGTGGGTATCAGGATTTTTATACCTATCAAGGTGGCTCTTCGGCCGATTATTCCCTGTACGAAAGGGGGACCAAGAATATTAAGATGGGACGGATTCCCACTATTTCGGTCGAGGATATCATCAAGCGAGAGGGTTTACCCCGAATTGACTTTTTGAAGTTGGATTGCGAGGGCGCTGAGCATGATATCCTGAGGAATATGAGTTTGGAAACTGCCGCTAAGATAATGGGAGTAACCATGGAAACGCATGGTGTTCCGCAGGAATTCTCCATCGATATTCCTTTAAGACTTAGGGAATTAGGTTTTCAGGTTAAGATAAGCCATAACGGTGGGTACCTCTATGCCAGGCGAATTCATCCGTAGTGAGAAATGGATCTTCACTTATTGGATGGGGCAATCTCCCTGAGGATTCCGCTTTTGACCCGTCCGGCGGCACCAAGGAAGCCCTTAGGGCAGTGTGTAAGGCCTCGCTCAGGGTCGACTCAAAGAAACTCGTAATAACCTTGACCCCTTAGGAAGGAGTGGATCTCTTGAAGCGTGATTTTAACCAAGTCAATCGTATCCTGGTAAGAGGGGTAAACTGGGTGGGGGATACTGTTCTCAGTTATCCAACAGTTCAGCAATTAAAGACTCTCTTTCCAAAATCCCACGTAGCTATCCTGATCCCGAGCTATCTCGTCGATCTGTGGAAAACGTTTCCCTACGTGGATGAGATCATCCCCTTTCAAAAGAAGAGAGGGATCGGATCTCTCTGGGAAGATTTGAACCTCAGCCAATCTTTAAACGAAAGGAATTTTGACTTAGCGGTCATTCTCCCACGGTCTTTCCGATCTGCTTTCCATATCTACTTAGCCCGAATTCCCCTCCGAATTGGCTATCGAAATGAAGGGCGTTCGCTCTTTCTCACCCACGGCATTCGCCGAACGCAGGAGATGCTTCGAGTCCATAGGGTCTATTATTATCAGAAACTGCTTGAACCGTTGGGAAGGATAAGCGACCCTTCCTCTCCTCAGATATTTCTCAGGGAGGAAGATCGAAGGTGGGCAGATCGAACGTTGAAAGACCTGGGGATCCCGGGAGACAAGCCCCTGATCGGCATGAACCCTGGCGCTACGTATGGTTTAGCTAAATGTTGGTATCCAGACCGATTCGGGAGATTGGGAGAGAGGCTTGCAGAGAAATGGCAGGCCAAGATCCTTCTGTTTGGAAAAGAGGAAGAGCGACCCGTCGTCCATGAGATTCTACACCATTTGGAGACCGGAGGGATAGATTTGACTGGAAAGACCGGTTTACTCCAACTGGCTGCGCTTCTGGAGCGATGTGCTCTTCTCGTGACCAATGATACCGGGACGATGCACGTGGCCGCTGCTGTCGGCACTCCTGTCGTTGCACTCTTTGGGTCAACACCGCCTCTCGTCACGGGCCCATGGGGAGAGGGGCATATGGTTGTTAGAAAAAATGTCCCTTGCAGTCCGTGCTGGAAGAGGGTTTGTCCGACGGATCATCGATGCATGGAACTTATCACAGTGGATGAAGTCGAAAAAGTCGTCGAGAAGCAACTGAGACACAAGAGGAAATGATCGAAAAAGCTCCGGTTTCTGTCTATGTCCTCACCACCAACAATCGCAGGACGATTGAGCAATGTCTGAAGAGCCTCTCGTGGGCTGAAGAACTGGTGGTTGTTGACTCCTTCAGCCAGGACGGGACGTACGAAATCTGCAAACAATATACCGACAAAATATTTCAGAGGAAGTGGACGGGACATCGTGATCAATATCAGTATGCCGCTGGTCTCACCACTCGGGATTGGATCATGTTTGTGGACGCCGACGAAGAAATTCCTCCGGACTTGGCCGGAGAGATTCAAGCGGAGTTGGGTAGAAGGGCAAGGGATTTAGATGGATATTTTGTCTATCGGCGCACTTACTACCTGGGAAGATGGATTCGATACGGCGGATGGTATCCAGATGGTGAGATCCGTCTTTATCGAAGGGACAAGGGAAGATGGGAAGGGGGCCTCCATGCCAAGTTGATGGTGGAGGGGAAGGTGGGGGTTCTAAAGAACCAGTATCACCATTATACCTACCAAGGTATTTCCGATCAGATCCAGACGATAGATAAGTATTCCGAAATTGCCGCAGCCGATCTGTTTGAGAGCGGAGAAAAGTTTAGCCTTTCCAAACTTCTCTTTCATCCCCCCTTTCGGTTTATCAAAGAATATCTTTTTAAATCGGGGTTTAGGGATGGGTTGCCCGGCCTGATCATCATCGTCTCAACGATGTTCTATGTCTTTGTCAAATATGCCAAATTATGGGAATTGACGATTTCAAAAAGGGAGAAAAAGGATGGTACCTCGTAAAGAGGTTTTTAGAGGCAAGGAAGTATTGGTGACGGGCGGCTTGGGTTTTATTGGATCCAACCTGTCGGCCCGATTGATTGCATCGGGGGCAAAGGTGACGATTGTGGATAATATGATGCCCCGCCTGGGAGGAAACCTTTTCAATGTAAAAGAGATCGCCGATCGCGTCCATATCAATTTCACCGATGTGAGAGACGGACATTCCATGGACTATTTAGTCAAAGGACAGGAGATCATTTTCCACCTCGCTGGACAGGTGAATCATGTGGACAGTATCCGAAATCCGATTCAGGATCTGGACATCAACTGTCGAGGAACATTGGTCCTCCTCGAATCCTGCCGAAAGCTCAATCCAGAGGCGAAGCTCATCTTTGCCGGAACGCGGGGAGAGTACGGTTCCAGTGTGACGTTGCCGGTGGGAGAGGACCATCCCACCAATCCCAAGGGGATCTATGCGGTGACCAATTTATCGGCCGAGAAGATGGTTCTCGTCTATCACGATGTTCATAAAATTCGGGGTGCATGCCTTCGGATTACAAACACTTATGGACCACGGCATCAGATGGCCCATGATGAATATGGCGTCCTCAATTGGTTTATCCGAAAGGCCATCGATGACGAAGCGATTCCTGTCTTCGGAGACGGACGGATCTTGAGAGATTTTCTCTATGTGGATGACCTGGTTGACGGTTTTTTGCAAGTGGCCGCCTGCGATCAGGCATATGGAGAAGTATTTAACGTAGGGACAGGGATTCCCATCAGCTTCATCGACTTGGCAAAAAGGATTGTAAAGATTGCCGGGACAGGCAAGGCGGCCTTTACTGAATTTACTCAGGAGAGAAAAGAAGTCGAACCCGGAGATTACTATACCGATATCTCCAAGATCAAACGCATAGTGGGCTGGGAGCCGAAGACGGATTTGGAAGAAGGGCTTCGGAGAACCATTGAGTTCTACAAAAAGTATAAAAACGAATATTGGTAATAGAGATATCTCAAATTGCAGATTTCAAATTGCAAATTGGAGAGAAAAGAACTTTGCGATGTCATTCCCGTGAAAAACGGGAATCCAGAACTGAGAGGAAAAATCCTGGATTCCTGCTTCCGCAGGAATGGCAACCTCAAATAATCTGAAATTTGAAATTTTAAATAGGGTTGAGGGTGGTTCCTTTCTTAGATTTGACCAGGCAGCAAACGAAGATCAAAACCGAAATCCTCTCGGCGACCCAAAAGGTCTACGAGAAGGGTCGCTTCATTCTGGGAGAGGAAGTTTCTGCTTTTGAGAAGGAATTCTCCCATTATTGTGGGGTTCGACATGGGGTCGGAGTGGGCTCGGGGACGGATGCCCTTTATCTGGCTTTGAAAGCAGCTGGCATTGGAGAGGAAGACGAAGTTGTTACCGTGGCCAATTCTTTTGTGGCCACAGCTCTTGCCATCTCCTTTACAGGGGCGAAACCACTCTTTATCGATATCGATCCCAAAACTTATACGATGGATCCCAATAGCCTGGAGCTACTTTTGAAACGAGAGAAGATAAAGAAAAGCGGACAAAAGATTCGCGCCGTCGTCCCTGTCCACCTCTATGGGTATCCTGCGGATATGGATTCGATCCTGAACATTGCCAATCGTTACGGTCTCCTTGTCATCGAAGATGCGTGCCAAGCCCATGGGGCAAAATATGGGCGAAGGAAGGTGGGTTCATTTGGGGCGATGGGTTGTTTCAGTTTCTATCCGACCAAGAACTTGGGAGGATATGGGGACGGCGGGATGGTGGTGACCGATCATCATAAATATGACCAAAAACTGAGACTTCTTCGGTGCTACGGCGAGAGGGAAAAATATCACCACATTCTGAAAGGACACAACAGTCGATTGGATGAAATCCAAGCCGCCATCCTTCGAGTCAAATTAAAACATTTGGATCAATGGAATGAGGCGAGGAGGAAGAAGGCCGAGCTCTATACAAAGATGCTCTCTCCTTCAGGGGTAATATGCCCTTGGGAGAAGAAGGGAGTGCGGCATGTCTATCATCTCTATACGATTGAGACGGGGAAGAGGGATACTCTCCAAACATTCTTGAAAAAGAAAGGAGTCGAAACGCTCATCCATTACCCCATCCCCATCCCTTTTCAGAGGGCTTATCGGGAATTGGGATATCGAAGAGGAGATCTTCCTCTGACGAACCGGTGGTCTCATAAGATTCTCTCCCTTCCTTTTTTTCCAGAGATGGAAGAGTCAGAGATGGAAGAAGTGGCTGAGGGCATCCGAAGCTTTTTTAAAACGAATAACACGAATGACAACGAATAACACGAATATCATATACCGCGACTTATCGTACCAGATCATGGGAGCAATATTCGAAGTTCACAAAGAACTTGGACCAGGGTCTCTCGAGGCCGTGTACGAAAAGGCATTGATAGAAGAATTCGCAAAGAAGGCGATCAAGGTCGAAACGCAGAGGGTAATCGATGGAATCTATAAGGGTAAGAAAATTGGAGTTCATCGGCTTGACATGATTGTCGAGGGCAAGGTGGTTGTCGAACTGAAGACGATGGAGCGGTTTTCAATCTATCCTACAACCCAGATGTTGCCCTACTTGAAAGCGAGCGGCCATAAGCTCGGCATCCTGGTCAATTTTTCGAAAGCCAAAGTTGAATATCGGCGCATCGTTATGGGGTAATTCGGTCTCATATATTCGTTAAATGCGCTATCATTCGCGTCATTGGGTTATGAAAAAGATAAGGTTTGCCATAGGTCTTCGAGACTTCTCAAAAACGAGAGGAGGAGCCGAAAGATATCTGGTCGACTTATGCGTGCGAATGGCGGCGAAGGGCCATGAGGTCCATGCCTACGCAGAGCGCCAGGATGAAAAAATTGCAGGAATTTTCTTTCATCCTGTCAAGACGATCCCTTTCCCAAAGAGTCTTCAGCTGCTCTCTTTTGCGGTCAGGGCGACGAGAGCAATAGAGAATGAAAACTATGACATTACCTTCGGAGTGGGGAATACGCTCAAGGCGAATATTCTTCAACCTCATGGAGGCGTGCATTGGGCGTGGTTCTGGCGAAGCTTGAGAGCCTATGACCATCCGTCGGTTTGGATGGTCAAATTCTTAGGAAGAGTGTTGAGCCCAAAACAATGGGTGCAGGGTTATATTGAAGATGCACCGTATAAAAAAAAACATTTTTATAAGATCGTTGCCATTTCCGATATGGTAAAGCAGGACATGATGCGCTGGTATCGCGTGCCCGAGGAAAGGATTGCCGTAGTCTATAATGGGGTCGATATCGAACGCTTCCACCCCAGGAACCGTCAATATCGAGGGGAGATCAGGGACCGACATGGAATTGGGGCAGAGGAGCTGGTGATTCTCTTTGTCTCAAATAATTTTCAGATGAAAGGACTGGGCTTTCTGATCAAGGCATTGGGTAAAATCAAGGGAAAAGCCCTTCTTCCTTTCAAACTTCTTATTTTGGGAAGAGACCGTCAGGATTCTTACTTAGGCTTGGCCAGGGACATGGGAGTTTTCGAAGAGGTGATTTTCGCCGGGTCCAGCCATGAGCCGGAAAAGTATTATGGGGCTTCCGATCTTCTCGTTCACCCCACTTTTTACGACGCCTGTTCGCTGACGGTGTTAGAGGCTTTGGCAAGCGGAATTCCGGTGATTACCACCCGCTGCAACGGGGCGAGTGGAATGATCACCCAGGGCCAAGAGGGTTTCGTCATCTCTGACCCCCGAGATGATCGAGGCTTGGTGGAAAAAATCCTGTTCTTTTTCAACCGTGAGAAGCTGGCGAAGGCTTCAATTGCCGCGCGTCGTTTGGCAGAATGCTATTCGGTCGAAAGAAACTGGAGTGAGATGGAGAATATTTTGCAGGGCCATTTATCGAAGGGGGGTCCGTCGGGGTGATAAGGAAGAAGCCATTCTGGTACCCGCTCTCCAATTTTAAGAACCGGTTCTTCTTCGGCTCTTACGGAAAGGACGTCTATATTGAATCCGGAGTCGTGATCAATCGACCGCGGTTTGTCCATATGGGAGACCATGTAAGAATCAAAAGAAATACGAGCATTAACCTGCACCCAAAGGACAAGAAGTCAAAGGAAATCCTGCTTTTCATCGGGGACAACGTCATCATTTCGGAGAGTTGTTTTATCAGCGCCTGCAACCGGCTCATCATCGAGGAGAATGTTGGGATATCGCCGAACGTGATGATCATCGACAACTCGCGGAAACTTGGCGATATCAGTCGTCCGAGCAAGGAGCAAGATTTGAAGATCGGTTATGTTCACATTGGAGCCGATTCGTGGATTGCTTACGGCGCCTGCGTCTTGCCTAACGTGACGATCGGGAGACATTGCATCATCGGTGCCCTCTCCGTTGTGAATCGCGACATTCCGCCTTATTCGTTAGCCGTTGGCTCCCCTGCCAAGGTAGTGAAACGCTTCGATTTCGAGAAGAGGGAATGGGTGAAGGCAGATGAATGAGATGATTCCGTGGAGCACGCTGTTTCAATACCGGGACGAGATCCATGCCCGTTATCCCGAAATCTGGGATCTAAAAATCCTGCGGAAACGCTTCCCACTGGTGATGAAGACGATTCAGGACCACGAAAAAGTCCTGGACATCGGAGCATCAAACCGAAATCTTCAGGAGCGCTTGAAACGCCATTTTCCAAAGCTGGTGTATAAGAGCATGGATATTGACCGCGAGCAGTTTCATGACTTTTACAGCTTGGAGGAGGTTCAAGAGTCTTTCGACGTTGTTTTTCTTTTTGAAGTCATCGAACATTTGGGCCTTGAAGAAGGGGTCCAGCTTATCAAGAAGATTTATGATCTCCTCAACGAGGGAGGGCGATTGATCCTGACGACTCCCAATGTGTTCAATCCGAGCCGGTTTTGGAGGGACGCGACGCATAAGGTGGCCTATTGTTACGATGAGTTGGGAGGGCTCCTCCTCGCTCATGGTTTTCAAATCAAGGCGATGTACCGAACCTACAGCGATGCTTTCCATCGCTATCTCTTCCGGATCTATGTGATGGCCCCACTTCATCGGTATCTGGGCGTCGACTTTGCCAAGTCCATTTTAATGATTGCAGAGAAGAAATCGAAGGGGGTAAATTGAGAATCATCTTCCTCACCCATTCCAGTGATCAGGGCCATCGGTTCCGGGTGGAACAGTATTTTCCGTATCTGATCGCTCACCAGGTAGACCCGAAGTGGCAACCCCTTTACGGTTCATGGAAGCAACGGCTCATCCTTTACCGCCAGCTTCCCCGCTTCGATGTGGTCTGTATTCAAAGGAGACTATTGTCTCCTTTCGAATTTTATTGGATCCGAAAAAAGTCTTCGAAACTCCTTTTCGATCTCGATGATGCCGTTATGTACCGATCTTCCAGTTCTCCTCGCCCTCATTCCTTCTCCAGGTGGATGAAATTCAAGCGGATGGTAAAAGGAAGCGATGTCGTGACAGTCGGAAACAAGTTCTTAAAGAGCCAGGTCCTCAAGGTGGATCCGGAGAAAAGGGTCATCGTCGTTCCCACCTCCATCGATACGGATCTTTATCCCAAAAAAAAGAAAATCTCTAACCAGGAGGAGATCATTTTAGGATGGATTGGGACGAAAGGGAATTTAAAGTACCTTAAACAATTGGAGCCTGTGTTTGAGACGATCCGACAAAGGTTTCCCCGGGCCAAATTAAAGATCGTGAGCAACGATTTTTATGACCCCCTCCACCTTCCCGTCGTTAAGAAACCTTGGAAATTGGAGGACGAAAATGATGACCTGGTTTCTTTCGACATTGGTTTGATGCCCCTCAACGATGATCTATGGTCGAGAGGGAAATGTGGATTGAAGGTCATCCAATATCTTAGTGTCGGGGTCCCCGTCGTCTGCACTCCCGTGGGGATTAATCCGGACATCGTTAAAGATGGGGAGAATGGTTTTTTGGCGACGAATCATCAAGAATGGGTAGATTGCTTATCGAACCTTATCCAGAATCAAGAGCTCAGATACCAGATGGGGTTAAAGGGGATAGAAACGGTAGAACGAGATTACTCGTTAGCCGTCACCTCCGAAAAGTTTTTTCAAGTTCTCCAAAGCCTCAATCGGGGTGAGGGATAAATGAAAGTCCTATTCCTGATTCAGGGTTTTTCCGTAGCCGCCAGTCGGTATCGGGTGCTTCAATACATTCCGTATTTGGAGTCCAAAGGGGTGGAGACCAAGGTTAGCCTCTATCCCAGGACCTTGAAAGAGAATTTTCGATTCTTCAACGATCTTTCCCAATACGATATCGTTTTTCTTCAGAGGAAAAGATTCAACCAGCCCCGGCTTGGATTGTTGAGGAGAAGGGCGAAACGGATCCTCTACGATTTTGATGATTCGGTGATGTATCGAAATTCAAAGGCCAAAGACCCACTTTCATCAACCCGGAGAAGACGTTTTGTCCAGATGGTCAAAAACTCTGACTTCATCATCGCCGGAAATGAATTTTTGAAGAGCCAAGTTCTTCCACTTAATCAAAATGTCGAGGTAATTCCTACGGCGATTCAGCAGGAAAGATATGAGTTAAGAACCTATTCGGCACAGCAGGAAAGGGTGACCCTTGGGTGGATCGGGGATCACGGTTCCATTCATTATTTAGAAAAGATGAGACCTATTTTCAATAGGATAGGCGAGAGATATCCTCATGTGGAGCTGAAGATTGTCTGTGACACTTTTTTCGACTGTGATCGGATGAAGGTGATCAAGAAAAATTGGAGTTCAGAGGAAGAGGTGGCTGATCTTCAGGGATTTGATATCGGGCTGATGCCTCTCGTTGATGATCCGTGGTCATGGGGGAAATGCGGTCTCAAGATTATCCAGTACCAGGGAGTAGGTGTCCCCGTGGTTTGTACGCCTGTGGGGATCAACAAGGACTTGGTCGAGGACGGGACCAATGGATTTTGGGCGATGACTCCTGAGGAATGGGAAGAGAAACTTTGCCTCCTTATTGAAAACCCTGGGTTGCGGGAGCAGATGGGCCGTGAAGGGAAGAAGAGGGTTTTGAGAAATTACACCGATGAAGCCTGTGCGCCGCGACTCTTTTCGATCCTGACTCGGATGATGGAGAAACCATCGAAGGGAAGGAGATCTCATTGAGAGAAGCAATCGTCAACTATGTCAGATGGGCGATTGAGCGTTTTTCGTTTGATGAACCCATCCTCGATACGTGCGCGGGATGGGAACCAAATTTTTACCAACCCCTTTTCCCAGGGAAACGGTATATTAAACAGGACATGAGGGACTTCGATCCGCCCTGCATTGACATGATTTGTGACATTGCAGACATGAAGCCGATTTCTGATGAGAGCATTGGATTGGTATTGAACCTCGAATCCCTTGAACATCTTCCCTATCCTCAAAAGGGGATCGACGAAATCCACCGTGTGCTTCGCCCAAACGGACTTCTCATCCTAACCACAGTGATGCACTTTAAAATCCACCGTGCTCCTAAGGACTACTGGAGATTTACACCAGATGGCCTCGAGCTTCTGTTGAATCGATTTAAAATTTTGGATTGCACTTTAGAGGGAGATCTAAAAAGACCCAAGGGGATCTGGGTAACGGCTCAGAAGACCTCCCGTGAAGAGGAAGGGGGGATACTTCCTCCCTTGAGAATAGTTGGAAGTGATGACCGAATCATAAAAAAGTTGGGGCGGAGGATAACTCGCCTCAAGGAGAATTTTCGTTCCCATCTGTAGAGATAATAAGAATTTTCTCCATTGGTTGGTCGGGGCGGGACGGAAAATGAAATTGTTTACTTATCGCTCCGACTGATCACGGATGGAAATATATTGATCTGAGCGGGAGAGAAGGAAGAAATAAAGACGGATAAAGAATGAAGATAGGGTATTTTATTAGGAATTATGTCTTGAAAGATGGGTATGGCAAGTCGGCCGTATCAGGAGGAGTAAAGGTGGTTTCTCAACATGTGAAGCTACTTCACGAAATGGGATATGAAGTACTCCTCGTGACAAAGAATATGCAAAGAGACTCGAATTTAACGGAGCTAAATCTATATGAAAAGCCAACCCTTGTTGAGACAGAGGATGACATCCCAGAATGTGATATCTATGTTGGGAGCCTCTATAGTGATGTGAAAAGGCTTTTTCAGAGAGGGAAAGGGAGGGTTGTCCATCTTTGTCAGGGTTATGAACCGATCGACTTTGCCTTGAGGATCGAAGAAGGAGTCATCACAGAGAAGTATTCAAGAAAAGGTGTTTTTTCAATACGGAGATATATGGACGTATTAAAGTTCAAAAAGAGGATAAAAGAGATCGAATCGGTCTATGCCTTACCAACGGTTAAGACGGCGGTATCAAAACATCTGGCTGAATTGATTCAGAAACGGTATCGTCAGAAGTGTTTTGTTATCCAAAACGGATTCGACCCAAATATATTTTATCCTAATGAGAGGAGAATCTGGGGCGAACACGGAAAGATAAGGATTTTATCCGTGGGTCCCATCAATGTTGGTTCTAAGGGTATTCCAGACACGCTCCAATCTGTAAGATTATTGAAAGAGAAAGGAGTCCCTGTGGAATTCACAAGAGTTTGTCCTCATCCTCCTTCGGAGAGGGAGGAAGTGGGAAAAGTGGTCGATCATTATTACATGAACTTAAAAGAGCAGGAGATGGCGGAACTCTATCGGAGTGTGGACATTTTTATCTCTTCCTCACTTGAGGGTGAAGGGTTTGGTTTGCCAGCGATGGAAGCCCTTGCGTCTGGTGTCCCTTCCATTCTTACAAAGATTTCGAGTTATATGAATTTCGATGAAAAAAGGGATTTTGCCTATTTCACTCCAACTCATCGGCCGGATAAAATTGCCGAAGGGGTTCTTAGTCTTATAGAAGATAGAGAGTTGAGAGAAAGATGTAGGGAGAGAGGAATGAGCGTGGCCAAAGGATTCACGCTGGAAAGGACGAAAGAGGATCTTGGAAATTTTATGAAAAGACTGATTGAATGAGAGAGCTGAAAAGATATTCTACAAAGGTATTCATTAAAAGGTGATTGAATTATTTAAAGGAACTTCCAAGAAGGATTGTTTGCTTACTTTCCAAAGGGGTAGTGGAAGAAAGCCGAAGATAATGATTTGCTAAAAGGTCGAGAGGATGAAGGAATGAGGAAAGAAGTGACTCGCTATGTGCAGTGGGCAACTGGTTGTTTTCCCTATGAGGAACCCATCCTCGACACCTGCGCGGGATGGGAACCTAATTATTACCAGCCCCTTTTCCCAGGGAAGCGGTATATTAAGCAGGATATGATGGATTTTGATCCGCCTTGCATTGACGTCGTGTGCGATATCGGAGACATGAGCCCGATTGCAAGTGAAAGTATCGGATTGGTGTTGAACCTTGAATCCCTTGAGCATATTCCCTATCCTCAGAAGGCGATAGATGAAATTCATCGTGTACTCAAACCAAACGGCCTTCTCATTCTGACGACGGTCACAAATTTTGTAATTCACCGACACCCGAGAGATTACTGGAGATTTACTCCGGACGGAATTGAACTTCTATTAAGTCGATTTAAAATTCTCGATTGCACGCTGGAGGGGAGTTTAGAATGGCCGATAGGGATGTGGGCCGTCGCCCAAAAAACATCCTCACAGGACAAATGGGGGAAGCTTCCTCCCTTGAATGTTGTGAAGGTCGATGCCCTTATGCTAAAAAGAATGGAAAAATGTATTAAGCGCTGGAAGAAAACGAAGAACAGCAGAAAATGGGACTGAAAAAGGGCGCCCTTTGAAGGCCGACTCGGATGGGGATCTTTTCCATTTCCTTAACCCAAAGATTATTTTTGCTAAAGATAGACAAAAAGGTATCGATATAAGATAAAAGCAATCCCCTTGCGATTCTTCCAATGGAGAAGATCTTCTTATTGGAGATGATATCTTGATGAGGAGTCGGGATATTTTCGAGTCGAGGACGCATCATCTGGATAGCACGAAGAGAGAGAAAGGGAAGGGAAGTCATCAAAGTGGGCGGGTATCATCTACAAGGAAGGTTTAAAAAAATAAAGCTTTTGTTTGTGAAGCTCCCTCTCTTTTGGCAGAAAATTTGGAGAATCTTTCGCCCGATGAGAAAAGCTTATCGGCGCAAGTTTCGTATGAGACTCAGACAATGGCTTATTTATCACCAAGGGAACATCGTGTTCGACAAATGTTATTGGATGGGTGTGCATACGCTCAAAAACCCCCTAGATGCCTGGATTTATCAAGAAATAATTTATGATGTCCAGCCAGATGTTATCATAGAAATTGGTAGCCTGGAGGGTGGTAGCACTCTGTATTTCGCTCACCTTTTGGACATATTGACAAAAGGAATGGTCATCTCGATTGATATCCACAGAACAAGGTTCAGTGTAAAGCATAACAGAATTGTGGTCGTTACCGGTGATAGCTCATCCCAAGAAGTAATCTCACAGGTTTCTGAGTTGTGTAAAGGGAAATCTGTTCTTATCGTGCATGATGGTGATCACCACAAAGAACAGGTCCTGAAAGATCTTCAAAATTATTCGAAGTTTGTAAGTGTCAATAGTTATTTCATTGTTGAAGATGGGATTATTGATTTGTTTAAGCCAGGAGATGGTATTGGAAGCTACGGAGAGGGGCCACTCGCAGCGGTTGAACAGTTCCTGAAGGAGAACCCTGAGTTCGTTGTCGATACGGGGCGTGAACGGTATATTTTAACGTATAATCCAGGGGGATTTTTAAAACGAGTAGGGTAACATCGATTCAGTTTTTTTCCGATTGCGAGTGCCTTTATTAATGTCCTTGAGGTTTGTCAGAGCATGATTGACTTGTTTATCATAATTGTCAACTGGAATACGAAGGAATTTCTTCTCCCGTGCATGCGTTCGCTTTATGAAGAGGAACGACGGATGAACAAAGAGGTAATTGTTGTTGACAACGGCTCGGAGGATGGAAGTGGAAATGAGGTAAAAAAAACATTTCCGTCTGTCCGTGTCATAGAAAATAGAAGAAACCTGGGATTTGCGAAGGCAGCCAATCAAGGGATCCTGAAAGCGTCTGGGAAATATGTCCTTCTTCTGAATCCGGACACTCAAATTAAAAATAGTGCCCTCGAGCAATTACTATCATTTATGGAAGCCAATCCGGACGTTGGAATAGCAGGAGCGCAGCTTTTAAATCCCGATGGATCGAAGCAGAACTCTATCGCCAATTTCCCGTCCCTGGCTACGGAACTCCTTAATAAGAGTCTTCTGAGATGGCTTTTCCCGAAAAAGTTTCCAGGAAAGGAGAGGAGATATTCTGGACCCGTTGAAGTTGATTCTGTGATTGGTGCTTGCATGATCGTGAGACGGGATCCCCTGGACCGGGTGGGCTTATTGGATGAACATTATTTTCTTTTTCTTGAAGAAACGGATTGGTGCTATCGGATGAAGAGGGCGGGCTGGAAGATCTACCATGTTCCTCAGGCTGAAGTTTATCATTTCCAAGGGAAAAGTGCCGAGACAGAAAAGAAGAAAGCAAAAGTTGAATATTATCGTTCGCGCTACCATTTTTTCAAGAAGAATAGGGGGAGCTTGCAGTGGGTCATTCTCCTCGGTGGGTTGATGATAAGATTAGTATTCGAACTGCTGATGATGACGGTAGCTTCTCTGATTACTTTCTTCGCTGTCAAAGGCTGGCGAAGAAAGCTCTCAATCTATGCCTATCTTTTTTGGTGGCATCTGAGGTTTTTTCCTGAAGGGATGGGATTGAGGGACGCAATTTGGCCGGACCATAAATAGAAACAAATAAGGATGATGACTGGGATGACGATAAGCCATCAAGAGTTTAATTATTTTCATGGATTTTTCCCAAGGACCGACCTGATTGAACTCGTTCCCAAAGGAGCCAGGAGAATATTGGATGTAGGGTGCAGTGTAGGGAAGACAGGACAAATACTTAAGGAGAGAGGTTTTGAAGAGGTTTTTGCGGTTGAAGTCAATCCCCAGGCAGCCCAGCAAGCAAAGTCCTATTATCAAGAAGTGATCGTCGGTGATATCGAAAAGGATACCTTGCCCTTCGGCAGAGGTTTCTTCGACTGTATTCTTTACGGCGATGTGTTGGAACACCTGATTGATCCTTGGAAAGTTCTTAGAAGCCACAGGGAAATTTTGAAAGACGACGGAATTATTATCTGTAGCATTCCTAACATCCGATATTATAAGATTTTAAAACCTCTCATTCTAAACGGACGATGGGAATATGTTGACCTCGGAGTATTGGATAGAACCCATTTACGTTTTTTTACTCTGAAGACGATTGAGGATATGTTCCTGGAAACAGGCTATCAGATCAAAAAGTTAATAAAGAAGAAACGGTGCAGCAAGACCATGAAATTCATCAACAGGTTGTTTTTTAATGGGTTGATCGATTTTTTGGTGCTTCAATATCGAATCATAGGAGTCAAAACGGGTAGAATCCCTTAAAAGATTTTGGAGGGTCGGGTTAGAGGATAATCTTGCGGGTGTGAATGAAGGGAAGATGAGAATCATCCCGTTACATTTCAGATTGTAAATTGGTTGTTGGAGGAGGTTGTATGATTAGCGTTGCTGTCGTGGGTGCTGGGGCATGGGGGAAGAACCACGTCAGGGTGTTTTCCGAAATTCCCAATGTGCGACTGAAATATGTCTGTGATCAGGACCCTTCCAAATTGCGCTCATTGCAGAGGGCATACCCCGGAACGAAGATGGTTGAGGGCTTGAAACCCATTCTTCAGGATTCGGAAGTGAGAGGAGTCGTGGTGGCCTCTTCCGCTCTCTCCCATTATTCTCTTTCAAAAGAGTTGATAGGAGCGGATAAAGATGTGTTGGTAGAGAAACCCATGGCCTTGAGTACAAAAGATGCCGAGGACATGTTGAAGATCGCAGAGAAGAGAAAGAAAATCCTCATGGTGGGTCATCTTTTGATCTATCATCCTGTGGTCGATCGGCTGAAGGAAATGGTCGGATCGGGTGAATTGGGAATGATCTATTATATTTATACTCAGCGGGTCAATCTTGGCGTGATCCGTCAGGATGAAAATGCCCTTCTTTCTTTCGCCCCCCATGATTTATCGGTCATTCTGTACCTTCTCGAGGAAGAACCGGTTGCAGTGACCGCTCATGGAGAAAGTTATATCCAAAAGGGAGTCGAGGATGTAGTGTTTCTTGGGCTCCAATTCTCGGACG
>DASPPQ010000039.1:0-16172 GCA_035625415.1 Thermodesulfobacteriota bacterium | reverse complement strand
CCCTACGGTCTTCGTCAATCACCGCATTCACCGCAAGGCTCCTGCCCACTCTCCTCACCGCGGCTATTTGCTCCTCGTGTAGTGGGTTGCCTTCCAGCCGGCAGTTTTCCACACCTTCCCGTTTGAGCATTCTTGTCGAATGAAGAACTCTGATCGTATCCTGATGAGCGATCCCGGGTACAATTACTTTTCTGCCCCCTGAGTAACCTGCCATGAAGTGAGGCTCGATTAATCCGACGACAATGCGGATGTCTGCGTCCACAAAGCGTTTGTCTATCTTTACCGGCATACCCCAGGGGGTAACCCCAAGATCGGCATGGTCGTCCTCATTTTTTGCAATATGATTTACCACCCGAACCCTTTGGAGAATCCAATCACTGCCGACCAGTTCCAGGAGCTCTTTTCCCTCGTTTGACCGGTGAAGACCGGTGGCAACGAGCAACGTTATGGAGGCCGGATCCACGCCGGCACTCATCAGTTCCTGAATGAGGACGGGCAACAAGATCCCATTAGGAACGGGTCTGGTGATATCGCAGATCGCAATGCAGACGTTCTTGATTCCCCTAACCTCTTGCGCCAGAGGTCTGCATCCCACGGGGTGCGACAGGGCAAGTCTAACCGCTGCCGCCGGGTCTTCGAGCATCGGCATTCCTTTTTTCCGGATGACGTCTGCCTCGAGGCCATCCGGAATTTCGAGAGGCAATCCCCTTTTTCCATATTTCATAGTAATCTGCATTGGCTACCCCTGGAAATAGGCTGTCGGATGATGCATCTTTGGGGGAATCAACGTTCCCGATGCCATTACATGCCGAGATAGGCTTTTCTGACAAGATCGGATTTGATGAGTTCGTCCCCCCTGCCCTCTAAGACGACACGGCCAGTCTGAAGGACATAGGCGCGATGTGATATCTGCAGGGCTTCAAAAACATTCTGTTCAACCAATAACACGGTCACCCCATTCCGGCTGATCTCCTGAATCACTTTGAAAATCTCGGAAACGAGCCTGGGCATCAACCCCAGGGAGGGTTCATCCAGCATCAGAAGAGAGGGTCGGGACATCAGCCCCCGGGCAATCGCCAACTGCTGCTGCTCGCCCCCGCTAAAAGTGTCGGCCCGCTGGTTCTTCCTCTCTTTCAGAATGGGAAAAATGTTGAATACATTCTCCAGGGCATCTCCTATCTCCTCTTTGGAATTGAGAACATAGGCGCCCAGGATGAGATTATCCAAGACGGACAGCCTACCAAACAGACGCCTCCCTTCTGGAATCATTGAAATCTTTTTCTTGACGATGTTGTAGGTAGGTCTCTCGTGGATAGGATGGTGATCGAGAAGGATTTCTCCTTTCTCCGGATGCAAAAGGCCTGAAATGGTCTTCAGAATAGTCGATTTTCCAGCCCCGTTCGAGCCGATGAGACTCACGACCTCCCCTTTCTCAACGTGAAAGGAGACGTCCTGGATGGCCAGAAGGCCTTTATATCCAACAGAAATATTATTGACTGACAACATACCGCTCCCCCAGATAAGCTTGAATGACGTCCGCGTTGCGGACAACTTCTTTCGGAGGGCCTTCCATGATCTTCTTCCCTGAATTCAAGACGATCACACGATCGGATATCTCCATGACCGCCTCCATCACATGCTCGACGATAATCAGCGTGATCCCTTTCTCTCTGACCTTTCTGATCAAATCGATCATCCCCCGCAACTCGACCCTCGTCAGGCCCGCCATGGATTCGTCGAGCATGAGCAGCCTAGGCTGAGTCGCTAATGCCATCGACACTTCCAGTCTCTTTTTATCTGCAATGGTCAGCGCCGTCCCAAGAAAGTCTTTCTTCTCTGCGAGATCGGTAAAGGCCAATACGTCTACGGCTTTCTCCGTGGCGTGACTTATTCTGGTATAACGGAGCAACGCCCCTGTCATCACATTTTCCACAACGGTCATATCGCCTATAATCTGAACCACCTGAAAGGTTCTAGCCACGCCCATTTTACAGATCGTATCCGCCCGTCGATGAGTGATCTCTTTCCCTAAAAAGAAGACCTTGCCGCTGTTTGGCGGATAAAAACCTGAAATGCAGTTGAAAAGGGTCGACTTCCCTGCTCCATTCGGACCGATAATGCTTACAATCTCTCCTTCCTCAACAGAAAAGTCGATATGGTCATTGGCATAGAGCCCTCCAAAATGCTTGGTTATCCCTGTCACCTCCAAACAAACAGCTTTCTTCATTTTGTCCTCTTACCCAAATTCATAAATAGTCCCCATACTCCTTTCGGCTGGTAGACCGAGATGAGGGTGATGAGGAATCCATAGATCAGCATGTCGACTCCGGTCCCCTTATGACCCAACCACACACGTGTGAACTCGGAAATGGGGATAAGGATCACTGCGCCGACCACAGGCCCCATCACCGAGCCCGCTCCTCCAAGCATCGATATGAGGACGACCTGGACCGATATGGGCAGCAACATGACACTCTCCGGGTCTATGTAAAGAACGTACTGGGCATAGAAGGTGCCTGCCATGGCCGTCAAAAATGCGCTGATCATGATGGCTACCAAACGGTACCACACCACGTTGATCCCAAGAACCTTGGCCACATCATGGCTTTCTTTTATGGCCCGGAAATAATACCCCATTTTGGAAGTGCTGATAAGATAACAGACGGTCAAGGATATCAGCAGGAAGGCAAACATGATGTAATAATAAGGCAACTTTGACGAATGGAACATGAAGTTCTTGAACCCCTCGCTCAACATCGGAAGAGAGAGACCTTCCGCAGCGCCGATCAGCTTCCAGTTATTGAAATGGGTTCGGACGATCTCGCCAAAGGCAATACTGGCGATGGCAAAGTAGTGGCCTCTTAAATTCGAACAGGGGTAGCCTATGGCTGCACCCACAAAAGCGGCGACCAATCCCCCGAGGAACAGCCCTATCCACGGGTTCACATGATAGGCGATCAGCAGAAAAGACGAGGTATAAGCTCCTATGCCGAAGAAAGCCACTTGGCCAAAAGAAAACATCCCCGCATAGCCACCCATAATATTCCAGGCAACCCCCATCATTCCGAACATGAAAAAGAGAATCATGACATGCTGGGCAAAAGTATTCGTGATCACGAGAGGGAAAATCATGACGAGGACGAAGGCGATCACGCCGCTACAAATTTGTTTAAGCGAAATATTCTGCATGGGCTACCACCCCAAAAGTCCCTGAGGCCTGATCCATACCGTAATGAGATAGATCATAAAGACGATCGCGTATTTGTACGCAGGATCGAAGAAAAAACCGCCCAGCGTTTGCACGAGTCCTACCAATATCCCGGCGATAAAAGCTCCTTCGATGCTACCGAAGCCTCCCAGGGCCACAACACAAAAGGCGATCAGTCCGAAAGTGCCTCCTACCTGGGGATAGATATAGTAATAGGTTGACAAGAAAGCCCCTGCAATGCCAACGAGCGCAGCGCCCATTCCAAAGGAGAAAGAGTTGATGCGCTCTGTGTTGACGCCCATCAGCAATGCCGCTTCCCTATCCATTTCTGTCGCAAGGATAGCCTTACCCGTCTTTGTTTTTTTCAGGAAGAGGAAAACGAAAAGGGAGGTGATGATGCTCCCGATGGACGCCACCGTTTTTGGAATGCTCAACTGAACCTCTCCGATCACCCAGGTGCCGCTGAGGAGTGGCTTTGAAATGAGCCGAAAGTCGGGTGTCCACAAATAAACGGCGAGGTTTGACAGGAAGATGCTGACCCCGAAGGTCACGACCAGCTGGGCCAGCATCGGTCCCGACATCACTTTGCTCACCACAAAGCGGTAGATGAGCACCCCGATCACAAAGAGAAGGGCCGTGCAGAGCGGGATGGAAAAGACAGGGTCCAAGCCGTAAAGGGTGTAAAGCCAGAAGGAGGTAAACATACCGATCATTAGGAAGTCGCCATGGGCAAAGTTGACGATATTCATCACGCCCCAAATCAGCGTAAGACCGATGGCGATCAAGGCATACATGAAACCGATCAACAGACCGTTGACAAGCTGCTGTAATAACTGTTCAGACACCTGTCTTTATCCTTCCCTTCTATGACCTTACTTTCTCCCCTTCCATCCCGGGAATGGCCAGATCACCGCTTTGGCCGCGGCTTCAAAGGGCCATACCGTCACGTATTTTTCATCCTGAACCTGCACGAGCGTCCCCCGCGCGTAGATATTCTGATGTGTCTTGGGATCAAATTTGATACCCTTCCAAGGATAAATCATTTGATCGCCGGGGATGTCGGTTTGAAGCAGGGCCTTAACAATATCATCATTCTTCGTGGATTTTGCCCGATTGATGGCATCCGCGAGAACAAAGGGAGCCGCAAAACTGCGTGCCGCGTTCTCACTCATGTCGAGCCCGTACTTTTTCTTAAAAAGCTCGTTCACCTGGCCAACGAGAGGTTTTCCTTTTGCAAGGTCTAAGGCGAAAGTTGACCGGATAATAATATAGTTGCCATCTGACTTCACAGCGGGAAGATAGGCGGGTTCAATATAACCGGCAAAAGTCATGATCCCTTTGGGAGCAAAGTTCATTTCTTTGAATGTCTTGGTAAAAAGGATGGCATCCGTAATATAGGAGGCATGCATCAATACATCGGGTTTGGCTTTTATCAACGCTCCCACCTCGCTGGTGACGTCCGTTGCGTTGGCAGCATAGGAAACATCTGCCACAATTTTGTATCCGAATTCCTTTGCGTATTGAGTGGCTTCCTTTCCCACGTTGGATCCGAATTCAGTATTCTCATAAAGAAGCGCGATCGTGCTCACCTTCTGCCCTGTTTTTTTCTCCAGGTCTTTCAGGAACTGGAACTGGTCTCTGGCAAATATCCCGTCGTGGGGGCTTACCCTGAAGAAATATTGGAATCCCCTCTCCGTTAAGGTAGGTGAAGATGAATCGGAACAGACGTAAGGAACCTTCAGCCTTTCTGTGGCCTGGCTCGCCGTTTTGGTCACAGAGCTCTGATACGCTCCTATAATCGCAACCACTTTCTCCTGACTAATCAGTCTTTCCGTCTCGGACATGCCATTTTTCGGCTCCCCCTTCGTGTCAGCAAAAACAAGTTCGATTTTTGCGCCCCCGAGGTTGGGCAATCCTTCCACTTTCGCCAGGGGAAGATTAAGATCATATTTGCCGTTAATAATGTCGACGGCAAGCTCTGCTCCCCGTTTGCAGTCGAGCCCCGTTGAGGCGATGTTACCCGTCAATGGATACACGGCCCCAATTTTAATTACCTTGGAGGGTTGGGCAAAAAGTGAGCCCGCCAAAACTAAAACCACCCATAAACAGAGACAAATTGCCACCGGTCCTTTCGCTCTCATCTTAACCTCCTATAAATTGGATTTTTGTACATCCCGTTTCTCTTCTTCTGTCTCTTTTCCTGAACGGGGCTCATATACTTCTTCCAGGCATCGATCACTTCCGTGATATGTCTGGTCATCACCTGTGCCGCCAAATTCGGGTCTCCCGTTCTAATAGCATCGAGGATCTCTCTGTGGCGTACCGAGGAGCTCCGGATGATATTGGGAAGACTATTGATCGTCGACTGCTGATAGCGAAGAAGGTCTTTAATGTTTTCCAGGACCTTGAGCAAAATACGGTTACCCGCCGCCTTCCCGATGGAGAGATGAAACTCATAATCCATCTCACTGAAGGAATCGACATCCCCGCTTTCGATGTGCTCATCCATTTCGGCCAACAGATTCTCAATATTTTTTAGGCCGGCCGGATCTATTTTCTGTGCCGCCATCATGGCGTTACGAGATTCGATCATCTTCCGCGCCTCGAGCAGTTCTTCGATCACCGGGGCGCCCTCCGTCATAAAGATGCCTCTGCCGTGACTGATCTCAACGAGACCGACGGCGGACAGATTCTGAATGGCTTCTCGCGCGGAGATAACGCTCGTACCGATCCTCTTGGCCAGATTCTCAGTAGAGGGTAGCTTGTCGCCGGGCTTGACTTCACCCTTCATGATTAAGTCTAATAGAAACTTAATCACCACATCGCTTGATCTTATCGTCTTCATATGATATTAGCTTATATGATATAATCATTCTAAGTGTCAAGCCTTTTTTTGGGCGGCTTTCTTGCTTCGTCCAAAGGAGAAAAAAGTGCCTAATTTTAGCGCAAATCTTACTATGCTCTTTACGGAAGTTGATTTCTTGGACCGTTTCGAACGGGCTGCAAGAGCCGGGTTCACTGCGGTCGAATTCATGTCTCCCTATGTCTATGAGGCTGGCGAGTTGGCTGCGAAGCTGGAACGGCACGGCCTCACGCAGGTCCTCTTCAACCTCCCCGTTGGCAGGTGGGATGCAGGGGAGCGGGGGATCGCCGTACTCCCCGACAGGGTGGGGGAATTTCAGGAAGGCGTGGGACATGCCATTGAATATGCCAAGGTCTTGAAGTGCTCGCGCGTCAACTGTCTTGTCGGCTTAACCCCAAACCTACCTGAAAAGAGAATACGGAAAACGTTGGTTAGCAACCTGCGGTTCGCCTCTAAAATGCTGGCCCGGGAAAACATCCGCCTTCTCGTTGAGTCAATTAACACGAGGGATATCCCCGGTTTTTATCTTTCTTCCACGGGACAAGCCCTGTCCTTGATAAAAGAGGTAGACCACCCCAACCTGTTCTATCAGTACGATGCCTACCATATGCAGATCATGGAAGGTAACCTTACCGAAACGATCAGAAATAATCTTGATAAAATAGCCCATATTCAGATCGCTGATAATCCGGGACGGCACGAGCCGGGAACGGGGGAAATCAACTATCCAAACCTTTTTCGTTTCATTGAGGAAGCGGGTTACAACGGATTCATCGGCTGTGAATATAGACCGCTCAAGACAACCGAGGAAGGGCTGGAATGGATGAGGCCGTATCTGGGTAACCCCGTTAGAAAGGGCCGGCCCTGAACCTAATATGGACCATGCGGCAATGGTAAAGGCCCTCGAGAGGCTGGCCAATTTCAGCATCGGGGAAAAGTAAGTCTCCCCGGTAGCGCCGGTGGGTTACCTAGGATCAATCGGACTGCCTTATCATAGGTCCTCCTCGGATGTTCCAGAAAATCACTTCATTCCTTTCAGCCTAAAAATACCGTTCCTCTTCGAGACAAATACAGTGTTTGCCCTATTCATTTGGGAACCCGGCAGGTGGTAGTCTATTTGTGCATAGACATCTTTCTCCTCGATGATGTTGTATTCCGAAACCTGTGTTGTTTGGCTTGGCACGCAGAAACGGTGGAGTCAATAGCCCTGGAAATAGAAGCAGTCCCGTCCTATCCCAATGGAGAGAAAAGAGCGAGATAGGATCCGTTGGCAGGCAGTAGGATCATGAGAAGGAGGAGCGTTCGTCTCAGATCCTGACAAATTCCCTAAAAAGGAGGTAAGGAAAAATGTCAAAGGCGATAAAATACTTTGGATTGGCAACGGGGGTTTTGTTATTGATTATTGTATCGATTTCTACGTTTGCCCAATCCCCTCTAAGAGGAGAGTCCAGTTACTCCCCCGTAGTAGTCAAAGAGAGTTTTGAATCGATCATGGCCCGTATGAAAGCGGCAAAACCGGGGGTGATGAAGCGTCAGATGGATTTGCTCAATGAACGCTACGACTTGAGCAATCGTCCGGCCGCAGGGGTGACGATGTCTCGTGGCAAGCCAATTCAGGAGGGTGTTCGTATCAAACTTCCGGTGGGGATGACCTGGGAGAAATTGGCCGGAATGAGTCCAGAGGAAATTCGCGAGAAGAACTTATTCCCGGGGGGTTTCTTTCCTCTCCCACACCCTAATCATGCTGAAGGTGGTATGGTCTTCCCTAAGTTCCATATTGAGGAAATCAAGAGGCAAGAAGGTCGGGATCTCACCCGCTTCGACCTGGATTATGATTTGCCAGATCACTTTCTTCCTGAATTTCCAGCACCCATTTATCTGACGACACGTCCAGACCTTGGAGATGTCTCACAGGGCAAGTTGGTCACCATCGATAATTACTATAAACTCTTCAATGGAATTCTGAACCCTAAACAGATTGAAGGCCTGAGGCTATTGCTCACCCCATTTCCGCAGCAGCAGTTCAACCAAACTGAGGACCGACGCTCCGAACGTCCAAGCCGTGGGGTAGTCTGCTTTGACTGCCATGCAAACGGACATACAAATGCCTCGACGCACCTTGTTGGGGACATCCGACCCCAAGAGTTCCGGCATCGTCTTGATACTCCGAGTCTACGTGGCGTAAACATTCAGCGGCTCTTTGGGTCACAGCGGGCGTTGAAGTCGGTCGAAGATTTCACCGAGTTTGAACAAAGGGCTGCTTATTTTGACGGCGATCCGGTCATTGCTACAAAAAAGGGCGTCAACATCCTTGAACGGGGGAGCCAGGTCCATTTCATGGCGGAGTTTCAAGAACTTCTAGACTTCCCTCCGGCTCCTAAGCTTGGGATCGACGGAAAGCTTGATCCGAAAAAGGCAACCCAGCCGGAAATGCGGGGGCAGGAGGTTTTCTTTGGCAAGGCCAGATGTGCAGGGTGTCATCCAGCACCGTATTATACGGACAATCTCATGCATAACCTAAGGACGGAACGGTTCTACAAGCCGCGGATGATCAATGGTCGGATGGCAAGCGCAGATGGACCCATCAAGACCTTTCCATTACGAGGCATCAAAGATTCTCCTCCTTATTTACATGACGGAAGGCTCCTTACGTTGGAAGACACGCTGGAGTTTTTCAATTTGATTCTTGAACGAGGACTCAGCGTGCAGGAGAAAAAAGATCTGGTGGAATTTATGAGATCGCTTTGACCAAGGTGGGATCGAGTTTCCACCTCAATAGGCCCTTTTACCTCCTCAGAGGATAGAAGGTCAAACAAATTCCACGCCGGGGCACCAGGAGCCCACTTATTGGAGGACCCGCTGGCACGACTCGTTATGTTTTCGACCATCTTATGGCTTCTTCTCTCGTCATGAATACAGCGATCTCGAATGGCAAACGTTTGGCCTCTTCCAGGTACAATCTTGCCTGTGCCATTTGGAAGTGGTTAGCAACAACGATGGCAGATTTGTTCGCAATCATGCCGTTGGAAAGAAAGCGTGTGATTTCATTCACGATTGACAAAAAGGCCTCCAATGGAACTACGTATTCCGCGGATATTTGCCACAGGTCGCTTATTTCTTTGTGCGGCGCCATTTCATGCAATTTGCGTAGGATATCCATAACCTCCCACTCGTTTCCATTACCCCAGAGATGAACCTCAATAAAGTCCTCTGTCTTTTCGATGCGAAATGCCATGGTCAGTCTCCCTCCAGGCGTCCGTATGATATGCACACTTTTAGTCTCAACCCAACCCAACCAGTGGCACCCAGAACACCAGCAACGATTTATTGTCCTGCAACAGTTACATGGAAACGCTTCGATAACTTCTGGATCAAATTGCTTCCCGGCGCTTTTTGAGATCCTCTCCGAGAGCTTCTCAATCAACTAAATCAGGGTAAAGCTTTTTCAAACATTCAGGACACATGCCATGAGTAAATTCTGCACCAGAATGATCTCGGATATAGGATTCGATTTGATTCCAGTAACCTTTATCATCCCGGATCTTTTTGCAATAGGAACAAATGGGTAATAAGCCACGTAACGTCTTTATGTTGGCAAGAGCCTCTTGAAGCTCATCAATCAGTTTCTCCCGCTCCTCCTCCATCCGTTTGCGTTCGGTGATGTCACGGATGATGCCTTGGTATCCCAAAATATCTCCGTCAGCGGTTCGCCTCACAATCGCGGTAAACAAGCATTCCATTTCTGTTCCGTCTTTCTTTTTTAACTTTATCTCATAGTCTCTAACAAATCCCTCACGCTCTATCTTCTGCTGAAACCTAAAACGATCCTCAGAATGAGCATATGTCTCCCTGGCATTAAGGCCGATCATCTCGTCTCTGCTGTAACCGAATAGATCGAACATCGATTGGTTGGCATCAAGGATTTCTCCCCCTTGAGTAGTAATAAAGATCACATCTCTGGATCCCTCGAAAAGGGTCCGATATCTCTCTTCGCTATTCCGTAGCGCTTCCTCTGCCCGTTTGGAATCAGTGACGTCCTGGATGGTAGCTCGGATGCCTTTGATGCTGCCTTTTGCATCCCGGAGAAGACGGTCCTGAACTAAGGCTGGAAAGGTCGTCCCGTCCTTCCGTCGGTAAGTTCGCTCAAAACCTCGAGCTGGCGGCATGATTCCAGCTAACTTGTTTAGTATCTGCTGACGTGCTATATCCTCTTCGACAATGAACTTCCACGGAGGTTGACCAATCATTTCTTCAACGGAATAACCTAGCATCTCCAACTCTGTGCGATTCACATTCGTAATGCATCCCTCGGCATTATATTCGAAGTAGCCAATCGGCGCATCGTTATAAAGTTCTTTGAATCTCTCCTGACTCTTTTTCAAAGCCTCTTCTGCCTTTTTGCGCTCGGTGATGTTGTCAAAGACAGCGACGAAATATCCCCGTTGTATGCCATAGGCCGAGATCGATAGCCATATCTTCAAGGGTTCCAGATAAACTTCAAACTTCTGCGGCTCCCCGGTCAACGCTGCCCTTCCATAAATTTCAAACAACTCCGGATGGGACTCTTTTATGGACGGAATAACCTCGCTGACGCGCCTGCCAACCACATTCTTCAATCCGGTCAATTTCTCAAACGCATTGTTGACATCCAAATATTCAAAATCGACCGGCTGATCGTTCTCATCAAAAAGCATTCGGCAATAAGCATATCCATCCAGCATGTTTTCAAACAGAGAGCGGTAACGCTTCTGGCTCTCCCGAAGCGTCTCCTCTACCTGCGTGAAATCGGTGATATCTCGAATGACAGACACTACTCGATTGATACCCTCGGAATTTTCAATGGGAAAATATTCCACCAATAATCCCCTTTCACCTAATTCGGGATATATACGCTTCATTTCATATCGGACGGCTTCACCTCCAAAACAGGTATCCAACTTTTTCTTGACATCTTTTTCAAAAACATCTTTGCCCAGAATTTCCGCAACCGACTTTCCAACGACCTGTTCTCTATCCATCCCACAATATTTGAGATATCTTGCGTTTACGAGCAGGTATTTATAATATTGATCTACAACAGCGATCATATCTTGTGAGTTCTCAATGACTTTATGGTAATCTTGTAGTATCTCCTTCGCATGCTTGTGCTCGCTGACCTCCACTTCCAATTCAGCCACCCGTTGGCGTAATTCCATTAATTCATCCATAAATTGCTTCTTTGTCTTATTTTGATCTTTCATCTCGTTATTTTTTCTAAGCTGTGGGTTTTAAGTTTTTACCCAAAACTTCACGGACTTTTCTTGTCAGTGCATTCATTGTAAAGGGCTTCTGGATGTAATTTATCCCTTCATCCAACACACCGTGATTGACAATCGCATTGTCTGTGTAGCCTGACATATAAAGTACCTTCATCTTTGGATAAAGGGCCTTGAGTTGGTTGGCCAACTCACGACCACTCATCCCCGGCATGACAACATCAGTCAACATTATGTGAATTGGTTCCTTGTGCTCTTTACTAAGCACCAGAGCATCATCCCCACAAGAAGCCTCCAAAACCTTGTACCCCTGCCTCTTGAGAATCTGGACAGATAATCTTCGAACACTCTCCTCATCCTCTACCAGCAGGATTGTCTCACCCCTTCGAGAAAGCTCCTCTCCCGTCACCTTTTCTCTTAAACGCTCAACTGGGCACTCTTCGGCAAGCATTGAGGCACCGTGCACAATTTCCAGATGGGTGTGGTTAAGGATCTCACTGAAAGATTTCCGCAGAAGATTTGTCATGGCTTTATTGCATTTGAGAATTCTCCCTTCTCGGTCCAGCAGACAAACGATGTCACTAATACCATCGAAAGTGGTCCGCCATTGTTGGGCTGCATTAAGCAGCGCTTCCTCAGCTCGCCTGTGCTCGGTGATGTCTTGGAAGCGTGCGAGTCGCATTGCCTCTTCTTTTGCCTGTGTAGCGGTTATCTGGCGTTGTTCCAGACCCGAATAGAGAGTTAATCCCAATGGTGGGATAAGAGCGAGAAGTACAAGCAGGATTAAGCGTGTCCGAAGGCTGCCGAATGAAAATCTTTTCATGGGTTACGCTTCCTCCGTTTCTTCTCCCCTTATAAATCGATACAATTCTGACTGAAGGAATCTCCAACCTCGCCCGACTTTGATCCCCTTTATCTTTCCACTATGGAGATGCTTAAATAAAGTGGGTTTTGAAATTTTTAAATATTGGGTTGCCTCCTCGGTCGTTAGCACCACATCCTCTTTCCAATTCGGCATAATTTGCTCCCATTTATTTTGATTTTCTTAAATCAGAGCAAATTATATGCCAGATAGTTATTATTGTGGGTTCTTGGCTTATAAGTGCTTAATTTTCATTTAATTCCTTCTATTTTACACAAAGCCTCAACATCTAAGAGAAGGTTACGAAAACAGGCAATTGTATAAAATCAAAGACAATTTTGCACAGAATTTACGTTTCAATCTCTTCCCTTATTTTTATATGCCGTGTACCTTTTCCACGTCCCGGTCGTTGTCTTCCTACAATATGCAATACGGCACACCGACATGGCTGCCATCATCAAGTTTGCTATGGTGACCCTTGCCGCAATTCCATTGACGTTTCTCATTTGCAGTTACTTCCGACGACTTCCACTCGTAAGGCGAGTCTTGTGAGGGTTTAGAGTGTGCGGTTTATCGAGCTAAAGGACCGGAGATGACCGTAATGGCTCGACACCTTGGGGTAGGATGGGGTTAAACAGAGAATGGACAAAACAAGGGCATCCTCTTCGGACGCCCCGATAACTCCTCGAAGAGAAACCTTATTCCACCTTTATTTTAACCTCTTTCTTTTTTGCCTCTTCGGATTTTGGAAGGGTAATCCTCAAAAGTCCGTTCTTATAAGAGGCGCTGATCTTTTCCCTCTGGACCTGTTTTGGCAGTCGAATCGAGCGGGTAAAGGCGCCATAACTTCTCTCAATGAAGTGGTAATCCGATTTCTTCTCTTCCTTCTCCTGTTTCTTCTCGCCTTTGATGGTCAACATCCCATCGGAAAGCGAGATGTCAATATCTTTTGAGTCCATCCCAGGAAGTTCGGCCTTCACAACCAACTCATTATCTGTCTCTGCCAGATCAAGGGAAGGAAGCCATTCTCCTTCTGCTCTTCCTTTTGATCCTCCTCCAAAGAAAGAGTCCCACAACTGGTCGAAGTCCCTTGTCATCCTTTCAAACTGTCTAAAGGGCACAAACTCCCTGGAAGGTTTCCAAACTTGTAATTCTTGTGCCATTGCAAATCACTCCTTTCTTTCAGATCTGTAATATAAAAATAATCCCCATCTCTTTTTTGTCAAGTGGACCTTCTAACCCTTGCTGTTTTAAAATGTTTCAGTGTTTCAGCAGTTTGGAGGTGTCCCTCCATTCTTTTTGGGAAACAAAACCGCACCTTTGTTGCACCCAGAGAGGCTTGGGTGTAATAGCTACTTCCCGGCACAGTTGCCACGCCAATTTTCTTTACTGGTAAATGAGTGTCTTAAATGGACGAGAAGAGTTTGTTCCTTGAACTTTGGAGTTTGGTGTTTATATTTATATTGAGTCGGAGGTGCTGAACATGAACAAAAGAAGCAGGAAAACCAAGGCAGTAAGGAAGGTGCCCAGCGGCACGAAGAGCTTTTTTTATTTCGATCCGTGCCAGCTTCATCTTGGCCATTGGCACTCTTTCCAGAATCATTGCTGCTGTTAGATAATAGATATGAAGGCTTATATTTAGATCAGGAAAGCTAATGTAACCCGAGAGAGGTGGAAAACATGACAAGAGATTCTGTTTGCAGCGTGGCAACGGATCCACTTTGCGGCGTGAGCTTCGATCAGGAGAAAGCGGGCGCGAGTTACGATTTTCAGGGATTTACCTATTATTTCTGCTCGTCAGGATGTCGGGATAAATTTGCTGAAGCCACACTCGCAGGGATAAATTCCTAAGTGGTTTCGGAGAGGCACTAACAAATGTGCTATATCCAAAGTCCAAGGGGCCATGATTGCCAAATGTGACCCAATGTTTAGGCCGGAATTCAGAGGCAACCAACCCTTTCAATTCTTATTGACAGACTGTTCTTGATTTAGTACACTAAAATCGAATTTGACGCCTTCCGCCTGCTAACCATTAACCCATTGGGTGGGATATGATCTGGAGAGGATTTAGGACCCCATTTTTGAAAAAGGAATGGGGTTTCTTATTTACAAGTGAAATCGTAATACAAAAGAGGCCTTTGAAAATTTCCAAGGTGCCGAAAGAATGATTCTTGGGTGTGGTGGAACAAAAGACCATGCCTGAAAGCAGCTTATAGAGAGAAGAAAAAGAGCTAAGATTACGATCGAAAGGGAAGCGGGAATAATTATTAAAGGGAAAGAGGATCTTATTAAAACCTTATTTAAAAGGAGAGACGATGTCCAACAGGCAAAAATATGAATTGGCAAAAATATTTTTGGGTGAGGTCAATAAAAGAAAGAAGAGCGAGTCCTGACTTATTGAGTGAAAAAGGGGCCGTGGGAAGATTGAGTCTGCCCTAAGGAGGTGACTGCCATGCCTGGGGTGGGGGACAAGTTTAAGAGTATTCTTACCGGGGCAACTTATGTGGTAAAAAAAATCAAGGATAAAATGGTGGTCCTGGAGAAGCATAATGAGAAGAGTCAGATATTAACAGAGCTGAATAATTTGAAGTTATTCTACGAGAGAGAGGAAAAAGAAGAAGAAACTAAACCCCATTACGGAACTCTGAATTTTGAAAAGCGAAGATATCCCAGGTTCAGTGTTGATTTGCCGGTGGCGTATACCCGAAGGGATTTAGTTGCCAAACGAGGTCGAGTTATCAATGCCAGCGAAGGTGGGTTGTTGGTCTATTTCCCTGAGCAGATGGAGATTGGTCAAGCTCTGAGATTGGAACTGTTTTTCCCGTCTGGTTCTGAATTAGATATGATGGAAATCGTGAACCAGGTTGTTTGGGTGGATGTTCACACGGGAAAGGACTGGGGAGATTATCGGTCTGGAGTGAAGTTTGTGGATACCTCTCCAGTGCACCTGGACAAGTTGAAAAAGTTTTTGGTAAGTCTTCAGCAATGACGGTATTTTAAGCATTGACTGCAGTGCCTAAATGGGGAGATACAAAGATCTCCCCAAATTTAAGGTTACCTCTAAAAATGTCATTCCTGCGAAAGCAGGAATCCAGAAGTCCCTAACAATACTGGATTCCCGCCGGAGTTTACCCCGTACCGGATACGGGGCGGGAGTGACAAACTGGTAATTATTAGAGGTGTCCCTAAGGTTAAAAGGGCCCTGAATTTAAGTAACTTTATGAATTTCGCCTGTCTTTTGACCTTGAATCTTTAAGTTTCGTTATTAAATTTAGTTAAGATAGGAGGAACTATTGATGAAAAAAAGTGATAAAAAAGCTAAAACGGGAAAAGCAAAGACCGCTGCTCCTGCTTCATATGATTGTTGTTGGTACGAACCTTCTTGCTATGATCTTTGCTGCGGCGGGGTTTGCTGCTGTTAGGCGTTGCAAATGGTTCTCCGAGATCAGTAGTCCTCAAGAGGCAACGGTATTTATTTCTTTGGACTGGAAAGAGGTCGTTCCGCAACGTTCTTTAAAGAGAATGTGACCGAGGAGGAAAGAGATGATTTCACAAATCAAGAAGATCCTTTATGCCACCGATCTCAGTAAAAATTCTGCTTTTGCGTTCTTGTATGCTACGGATATGGCAAAAAGACATAATGCAAAGATTGTCATCTTGCATGTCATTGAACCCATTCCTTCTTATGCAGAAGTTTATTCGGGCGTCACGGATGAGATAAAACGGAAACAGGAGGAGGAGACTGTTGAAGAGCTCAAAAAACACCTACAGGGATTTTGTAAAAAAGCAGAGGCTCAAATTGGTCCTCCATGCGTTGAACTTGTATCGAAAATTCTCGTTCTGCGTGGCCATCCCCCAGAGGAGATCTTGAACGCTGCAAATGAAGAAAGTTGCGATGTGATCGTCCTTGGAACCCACGGGAAGGGATTTTTGGCCCATACCTTTCTTGGTACTGTCTCGAATGCGGTATTGCATCGAACTCGA
>DASPPQ010000038.1:0-5513 GCA_035625415.1 Thermodesulfobacteriota bacterium | reverse complement strand
TGAAGAAAGTTGCGATGTGATCGTCCTTGGAACCCACGGGAAGGGATTTTTGGCCCATACCTTTCTTGGTACTGTCTCGAATGCGGTATTGCATCGAACTCGAAAACCAGTTTTTATCATACCTTTGCCATCTGAAAAAACCACTTTTGACTTGGATAGCGTTTGAACACCTGCCACCTCTGGAAGGAGGACGGCCCGATCGTCAGGGGACTCCGAGAGACTTCGGAATCGCACAGCCCCTCAGAACAAACCCAACAATAAAGAAGGGAGGTGCGCTCTTTCCATTTCTACCATTGCCAAAGGAACGGCCCACCTAATCATAGGCATTGTTGACTAGCTCACGGATGAGCTCAATACTCTCTGAATAGAGTCTTTCTCCGATGGTAATGAGGTGGCTCTTATCAACGGTCACAGGAAGGTATTCCACTCATGAATCCTTTTTCATTTCTTGCCCGCACGAAGTCCGCGGTTCATTGCCTTCATATGAGTCTTTTCGACGTTCCTCATCCTCCTAATTTACAAGAACTTTAAACTCTTTTCGGTTTTTGTCAAGAAATTTCTGGATGGTCCAAGGAATGGAATCAAAGGTTCTTGTTTCCCTGACCTGAGCCATAGCTTTGCAAGTTATTTGACGATGCGATTGTGGGGTTTTCTTGCAATCTCTCACTCCAAAGCCTCTATGTAGTGGCCAAGGTGATAGTAGACAATCGCGATGTTCGTAATGCATTTTGACTCACCCACTACATCTCCTATCCTGCGGCTTATCTCAAGAGACTGACTGTAATATTCCAAAGCCTCCTTGTACCGGCCAAGATCGTCGTAAACATTCCCGATGCTCCCAAGGCATTTTGACTCACCCACCACATCTCCTATCTTTTTATAAATCTTTAAAGACTCAGTCCAAGCCTTTAATGCCTCCTGCCATTTGCTCTTCTCATAAAAAGAATTCCCTTGTTTGAAAAGGCTACCCCCCCTCTGCCTCTCCTGACACATCTCCAAGGTATAACCCGTGTACCTTTTTACAAGTTCAAGAAGCCCTTCTTTCCCAAATTCCTCTCCAAAAACCTTAGCGACTATCTCTGCGGTTTTAAAATATTTATCTGTCTCTTCACCATAGACTTTCTGTTCCATACCATTATCTGCAAGCGACATCACAACCTTATAAACAATTGCTTCCCCTTGCCTGACAACCTCCTTCATCCTTGCCTGATCTTTTATTTTTAAAGCCTCTGAAAATTTCTGAATAAATGTTTCTTCATCCTTTATGACTTCTTTAGATATCACGGAAAATGGTGAAGCGATAAGGAATATTAAAAGAAAAACTGAAAGGATCAGTATTTTTCTCACATCTCGAAGCATTCTATTTACCTCCCTTCCCCCACCATCACAAACGGTGCTCAGAAGAAGGGGTGAGAAAGGAAAATCTTCTTCCCTATTCCCAAATTTCCAGGTTCTGGATAGCAAGTCGGTCCAGTACCCTGAATTCATTTTGCGCAAAAACGCGATCACATTGGCCAGTGCTTGGCACAGCCCTTGAACGTCTGGTGGGCTCATGCAGCCGAGCGTCTAACTCTTGATTAGATGGCTTCCCTATCAGACCCCTAAAAGAGAAGTACAAGGCTGTTCAGACGTGTTCAAACTCCGATGATTATGAAAGGGAATCTACACCTTTTGGAGATGTCTGTCAATTCTCGGTTCAGTTAGCCCCCCATTTAATGGAATCTACCTTCTATCTACCTTCTTCTTGATTTTGGAATATCCACCTGTTAAGTGTAAAATATATCTGGCCTTTCGTTTTAGGAAATTCCGCAATTCGTCAATGAAGTGTCCAAGGAGGTAGTGGATGATAAAGAGATTATTCTTAGCTACTCTATTGATTTTCTTCATGGTGGTGGGATGCACGATATTTGAGAGGTCTGTGGATGTGCCCAGGATGACAAAGGAAGAACTCAAGGCAATGCTCGGCAACCCTAATTTGATCATCATAGATGTCCGCCACGGCAAGGACTGGACAGATAGTGACTTGAAAATTAGAGGGGCTGTTCGAGAAGATCCTGAAGCCTTTGATTCCTGGGCAAACAAGTATCCCAAGGACAAGACTCTCGTTTTTTACTGTGCCTGACCTCAAGAGGGAACCAGTGCCCGTGTGGTACAGAGGCTGGTGAAAATGGGATACACAAAGGTTTATGCCCTCAAGGGCGGTTGGAAAGAATGGCTTAAAGAGGATTACCCAACGGAGAAAAAGTGACCCTTTATCACGCGCTTATTTTCCTTAATTTAAGCATAGACCTAAAATTTCGTTGGATCAGCCTAAGGAGTGAGCCCCATCTAAGATGATCCTTCTGATCATTTTGGGTAGCAATTCGAGGTTTATTTGCTCACTCTTTTTTTGTTTGCATAGGTGGCTATCGGAGCAGCGAGCAACGAAGGTTACCCAAATCTGAATAGCTCAAAAAATTTGAAATTTAAAGACCGCTAAAAAAATTGGAGGATATGCGATCTTCTGACATGGCCGATTTCTGGTTTTGCACGGGCTTTTTAATTTGTGACAAGACGTGCCCATGCAGCTGACTTTTTCTCCTAGCTTCTAGTAATCCTATTTTTTTTGCGACTTATTCTTCTTCATCTCCCTTCCGACAGAGGAAAATATCACTTTATATAAATCTGGGTAATCTTTCTTAAGACTTTTGCATAATTGTTTGTAAAAATCTTCCCACTCTCGCTTAGTCATTTCGCTCGCTGCTTTACCAGTCTTTACGGAGATAGCGAAGCCGGTTCTTAAGTTTATTGGGATGTTTGCTTCTCGTTCAGCTCTCATACGTCTCACTGTTGTAAATAATCTTCCAGCTTCAGTATGGATTGTTAAAGGAAACCTTTTGTCAAAATCTTTTAGGATAGCTCGTACTGATTTCTTCAATGTATTCACATCCTCCCTTCCAGTGCCATAACCCTATCTAAAGGGCCTTCGTTCCTATGAAATGTCCTTAAGGATCCCTTATTATGGGCAACTCCTCATGAATTTATGTTTATTAAATTGTTATACGCAACCCAAAAGACTCTCGACTAACGGGCTTTTGCTAACGTATGGTATGAATAGCTCATACCTGGCTCTGGTGATGCCGACATAAGCCAAATTCTTAACTCCTGCTTCAGGCCCCTTGGCTGGATGAAAGAGATCCAATCCGATTAGGAAGACTCGTGAGTAATCGAATCCTTTTGCGCTCTGGATCGTGGATATGGTAACGGTGTCAGTGGTTACGTCGTAGGATCTTTTTGACCTGTAATCTTCGGATACCCAGTTATCAAGGATCCCTCTTTTCTCCAGAGCTTTGCCAATCATGTGCGGTATGTGGATTTTGGGAGTGTCTTGAATCGATTTCATCGTATATAGGATGGCGATGTCTGAGCAGAAGCATTCTCCTTGATCAACCAGCTTCTTTATTTTGTCGGAGACAAACTCGATTATCTCCCCGATACTTTTAAACTGCTTAATCTGTGGCTTTGGCCCGTGATATTCGTAAAGATCCGGAAACATGGCGTTCTGTTGAGATCCAATGGATTCAGGTGGACCACAATTACTCCCTATAAACCGGGATGAAAATTCGTGTAACTCCCTTGTGCATCGGTAAACATAAGAGACTCTATGGAGACGCCCCTTTGCCTGGATTCCCAAGTCCTTCCAGCTCTGATTGCGATGATAAATGTTCTGTCCTTCATCCAAAGCAATAATAAGATTGTTTGTCTTCTCGTTCAGAAGCGACGTAACAACTTTATACATGTCATCGGAGAAGTCTTGGCCTTCGTCAACAAGAATGGCATCATACTTGAGATTCAAGTCATGAATCTTCGAAAGCGTCTCAGAGACGATAAGGTCGTAATATCCGGATTCCTCCTTTTCGTAGGCAATCTCCTGTTTCAGAATCTTTGAGCAGAGCTCAAAGAAGTGGAGGACCTCCACGCCATTCTCCCCAAGAGGCACTTTCTTATCCGAGAGAAGCCTCTTGATGTAATTGACGAGCGTGATGTTGTAACAGACAAAAAGGATATTTTTGATGTTCGGGTTGTAATTCTTCAGGAAGGCGGCCTTGTGGACAAGAATTAATGTCTTTCCGGTGCCCGAGGGGCCCACGAGGATCCTGTGCCCTCCATCGTACTTCCGGGCAATGGCTTCCTGGTGGTTATCCAAAACCTTCAGCCGGTCGATCCCTTCCCCGCATATATCTTCCCTGGTCCTTCGAGGGAGCTCAACCTTTACAATCGGAAAGATGATCTCCTTCAGGTGGTTCTGTTCCTTGAGGTTAATCTTACAGGGGAAAAGAGGTGGAAATTTTTCCTTGAGGGCTTTCAGGAAACATTGACCCGAGGAGTCGCAGCAAATCTCGGACTCAGGATGAAGATCATCCCAGAAAAAAATCTTGTCAATGCCAATGACTTTTTCTAAACCTTTTTCCATGTATTCATATTTGTTGATGTGTGGAAACACCACCCCACAGCTCAGCGGGATCTTTGGGTTGCCGTGAAAATCTGGGTCTGTGAGTCGTCCATCTTTCTGGATCTTGTCTTTAATCGAATTGAGGTAGTCATGGGCTTGCTGGAGAGGATTCTTTCTTGACTCGGTCTTATCTCTGATTCTGAGGAGAAACTGATGCGGGTCGGCTTCCTCGATTTGGCGAAGAGTCCAGTCTTTTACCTCGAAAATGACCAGGCCAACATCCTCGCAGTAGAGCAAAAAATCAGGTTCGTTTCCATTGATATCAGGCGTGTACCAGCAAAGGTAGTGCGCATCCGGTTTAGCCACCCTCTCGAGGAATTTGTAGAAGGCTTTCTCCCCTTCTGTTTCAAACTCTCCAATATCCTCTGGTATCATCGTCGCCATAACTACCCGTCCAACGCCATCAGCTTCGGCTTAATTTGACGCAGTGCGTACTGTTAAATAACACCTCTGCCATTTCCTCAGATTTTTGACATTAATCCCATTCTATGGTAAATTTTCGAAAAGATCGTTACAAAGGAGATGAATACAATGAAACAAGTGGCTATAAAGAGCACTGTCGATATGCTGCAGAAAATTGAGACGATAGAAAAAGAAGTTATGGATTTAAAAGTTTCTGTGCTCAAAAAGCTAGCCCCCACAGATAGGAAGGTGATCTCTCTAAAAGGTATCCTCAAAAATGTGGATATCACCGAAGAAGATATCACTTCCGCAAAAAAGTCTCTCTATAGCAAAATAGGATTCTAGGAATCCATGAACTTTGTGACCGATACACATGCCCTCCTTTGGCCGCAGCTTTCTTTATTTATATTGCCTATGACTTCCCTCTGTCTCAACAAATATAAGAATCGTCCCCAAGCACATTTGACACCTGGATCGATAAAGGCATGACTAGAGATGTGGATATGCGAGAACAACCGGCTTTCCTGCTATGATGTGCTTTCTATTGGCCGAGCATGTGCAATCTCTCGCCGACCGATTGGACGGACTTGTGAAGGAAAAAGTGAGACGACAGCCATTG
>DASPPQ010000037.1:0-14326 GCA_035625415.1 Thermodesulfobacteriota bacterium | reverse complement strand
CCGTATGATCGGATCAACCTTTTAAGTTGAATCGAGGGCGGTATCTCTCTGAAACGATGCGGAATTTAAAGAGGTTGAACAGGATAAAAACAATTTGAAGGCTTTAGTGACAGGAGGAACAGGATTTATTGGAAGCCATCTCGTCGAGGGGCTTCTTGATCGAGGGGTCCAGGTCCGCTGCCTCGTACGAAAAAGAAGCGATCTGAAGTGGCTTAAAGGCCTCCCCGTCGAGATCACTCTCGGGGATTGTCGTGACAAGGCTTCATTGACAGGGGCTGTGAAGGATGCCGACCGCGTCTTTCATCTCGCAGGCGTCACCAAGGCGATCCATGAGAGAACTTACTTTGAAATCAATGCCTCCGGAACAGAGAATCTGATCCGCGCCTGTCTTGAGAATAACCCGCGCCTCCAGAAGTTCGTCTATGTTTCAAGCCAGGCCGCCGCAGGGCCGTGCCGGAATGGGGACAAAAAGAGAGAGTCTGATCGATGTGAACCCGTCTCAGCTTACGGTCAGAGTAAACGAATGGGAGAAGAGTTAGCCCTTGCCCATGCTTATGAAATTCCTCTCGTTATTTTACGACCTACCGGGGTTTATGGACCCAGGGATAAGGATTTCTATACCTTATTCAAATGGGTCTCTAAGAGGATCAAACCCTGTTTTAGCGGGAAGGTCAGCCTCTGTTATGTCCAGGATGCGGTCCAAGCCATCCTGCTGGCCGCTGAGTCGCAAACAAAGAGTGGCGAAATTTTTTTTCTTTCCGATGGAATGGACTATTTTATGAGAGAGGTAGGCGACGTCTTTGCCCGGACGATGGGGGTCACCCCGCTTTCCGTTCCCATTCCGGAATGGCTCATTTTCGGAGTCGCCTCTCTCTCGGAATATCTCTCCGCCCTTTCCGGGAAGCCCCCACTGATGAGCAGGGGAATGGCGGAACAGATCTGCCAGAAAGATTGGACGTGTGACGTCACAAAGGCAAGAACCGTGCTTGGCTTCGACCCCCAATATCCGCTTTCACGCGGGGCCAGATTGACCTACCAGTGGTACAAAGATCAAAAATGGTTATAGGAGACCATCGGAATGATAGGAGAGGAACTCCGGATTGAAGAAGTAAAAAATCAACAAGACCTCATGACTTTCATTCGATTTCCCTGGGAGGTTTATCAAGGGGATCCGTATTGGGTCCCACCCCTGATCAAAGATCAGCTTCTCAAATTCGATCCCAACCATCCCTTCCGCGTCCATTCCGAGATGATCCTTTTTCTGGCCTACCGGGGAGGAAAAGTGGTAGGAAGAATTGCGGGGATCATCGATCACCACTACGTTGAGTTTCACCAGGAGAAAGTCGGTTTCTTCGGATTCTTCGAATCCATTCCTGATGCAGAAGTTGCAAGAACGCTTCTTTCAAGGATTGCGGATTGGTTGAAAGGGCATGGAATGGAGAAGATGGCCGGGCCGATGAACCCTTCCACCAATGATGAATGTGGTCTGCTCATCGAAGGATTCGACTCTTCCCCTTGCCTGATGATGCCTTATAATCCTCGTATATATCCTTCTTTGTTAGAGGGCTTTGGGCTGAGGAAGAAGATGGATCTCTATGCCTACCTGCTGGAAGAGCCGACTTTCCGGCTCGCTCGCTTGGACCGTATCACGGAGAGGTTGAGGAAAAGGGAGCCTCAACTTTATGTCCGCCCGATCCAGCTCCGCCGGTTTGACGAGGAACTGAAAATCGTTAAAGAGATTTACAACCAGGCTTGGAGCAAAAATTGGGGATTCGTTCCAATGACCGACGAAGAGATCAACCTCACGGCTAAAGAGCTGAAGCCTCTGGTCGTTTCTGAATTGATCCTCTTCGCCTACTGGGGGAAAGATCCGGTCGCTTTTTCAGTTTCCCTCCCGGACTATTATGAGGTCCTTAAACACCTGAACGGAAAGATCGGGCTTCTGGGGGCGATCAAGTTCCTTTACTATTCAAAAAAAATCAATAAGATTCGAGTGATGCTTCTGGGCGTGAAACATGACTTCCAGAAGAAAGGAGTGGAAGGACTCCTGTATATCGAGACGTTTAAGAGGGGGAACAAGAAAGGTTATCACGAAGCAGAATGTTCATGGATTCTGGAAGAGAATATCCTGATGCAACACGGGATCGAAGCGATGGGGGGAAAACGCTACAAGACCTACCGGATTTATGAAATGCCCCTCCAATAAGAAAGTGGTAAACAGAGGGTGGAAAGTTCTCGATTAAATCATAATAAACCACCCGCTACGTTCTACTTTCTACTCTCCTGATTCCACCATTGATAAAGGCGAGGGCCAAAGACCATACAGCCTATGGCCAGTGTTGCTCCGACCAGAAGATCGATTACATAATGGTATCTCAGGTAAATGGTGGAGGCGATGAGGGTGCAGATCACAGGGAAAAGGAGATAGAAGAGAAATCGCTCATAGCGATAGGCCAAGCATAAAACGATGAGGACGATCTGCGTATGGCCGCTGGGCATGCAGTCCCGCTTGTTATGTTCCAAGGCATTTAACGTATCTCTGACAAAATCGGTGATAAAGCTTCCTTCAAGCGGAACGGAGTAAAGATGGGTTAGGGCATAACGGGGCCCGACAGCCGGAAAGAGGATATAACCGATAAATGAAACATAGTATCCGAAAGCCAGGACGAAAATCGACCGATCCAGCTCGACCATCCGACCCTTCAAATAGAGGACGGTGATGAAAATCACCGGGATGAAATAATAGCTGATGTAAGCCAAGGACATGATATCCGTCAGCCAGGGGACGATCCAGCCCTGCACCCATAGGGTGGGTTGGACCCCGAAGATGGAAAAATCAATTTGGATCAATCGGGGGTCGATATCCGGCTGGAGGTGCTGGATCAAATCGCCGAGGGACTCATAAATCAGGACGACGAATAGGATGGGAGAAAAGTGATGGATGAATGTTCCCGTCTTTCCCGTTACCTTTCGATCCCATGATAGTTTCAGGACAAAGACGAGACCTAACAAGACCAAGTAACGGAACAGCAGGGAATGCCAGAGTGGAATACGGCCATGAAAAAAAAGCGTCAGAATGAGCAAACCGACCAGGAAGAAAAGGGTCAGCCCTTGAACAGGAGCGATTCTTTTCATTTGTGAGAAGTTTATATATATTATAGAAGAAGAAAAATCAACCCCTCACCCTCTGGCCAGGGCGAGGGGAGGAGAACGGAAATGCGATATTCGCAGTACTTGCTGCCCACATTAAAAGAGGTCCCTTCCGAAGCAGAGGTCCCAAGTCACCAGTTGATGCTTCGGGCAGGAATGATCCGGAAGATCGCCTCCGGCATCTATTCCTATCTCCCTCTTGGCCTTCGGTCCATTCGAAAAGTGGAAGCCATCATCCGCGAGGAGATGAACCGGGCCGGAGCCGTTGAGGTATTGCTTCCCTTTGTTCAGCCAGCGGAGCTCTGGCAGGAGAGCCATCGGTGGGAAGAATATGGAAGCGAGCTGGCAAGGTTCAAGGACCGACACAACAGGGAGTGTTGTCTGGGGCCCACACACGAGGAGGTCATCACGGATATTGCCCGGAAAGAAATCCGATCGTATCGCCAGATGCCGCTCAATCTCTACCAGATCCAGACGAAGTTCAGAGATGAGATTCGGCCTCGCTTCGGCGTCATGCGGGCTCGCGAATTTATCATGAAAGATGCTTACAGCTTCGATGTGGATGAAAAGGGAGTGGACGAGAGTTACCGAAAGATGATCGAGGCCTACACGCGCATCTTTACGCGATGCGGTTTAAAGTTCAAAGCGGTGGAAGCGGAGACCGGTCTGATCGGAGGAAAATTCTCTCACGAATTTATGGTTCTGGCTGAAACCGGAGAGGAGACCATTGTCAGTTGTACACATTGTTCCTATGCGGCCAATATTGAAAGAGCGGAATTTCGAAGACAAGCTAAAGAGGGGCAAACCCATGATAAAGGATCTCAGAAGCCTCTCCAGAAAGTGTTAACGCCCGAGAAGCGAACCGTGGAAGAGGTCACCCAGTTTCTCAACGTCCTACCAAAGGATTTGGTAAAAACCCTCATCTTCGAGAGTGATAAAGGATGTGTCGCAGCCCTGGTCCGCGGAGACCATGAGATCAGCGAGAAGAAGCTGAAAGAGGTATGGGGCTCGGAAAACACCCAACTGGCCGGCGAGGAGACGGTGGAAGAGATCACCCATGCTCCCAAAGGGTTCGCCGGGCCCATCGGTCTCTCTGTCCCTATTCTGGCCGACCTTGACATCCGGGAGATCGTCAATTTTGTCACCGGAGCCAACGAAAAGGATGCCCACCTCATGTATGTGAATGCGGCCCGGGATTTTCAGGTCTCTCAATTTGTGGATATCCGAAAATTTGCTCCCGGAGACCTGTGCCCTCTTTGCGGGAAAGAGACCAGGATGGACAAGGGAATTGAGGTCGGTCACACCTTCAAGCTGGGGACCAAATACAGTAAGGCCATGGGGGCCACTTTCTTGGATGAGCAGGGAAAGGAAAGAGACATTGTCATGGGGTGCTACGGGATCGGCGTGGGCAGAACGGTCGCTGCCGCCATCGAACAATCCTACGATCGGAATGGAATGATTTTCCCCATGCCGATCGCTCCTTTTCAGGTTCTCATCCTCCCGGTCAATATCAACGTCGCCCTGCTGAGGGAGACGGCAAACCAACTTTATCAAACCTTTTCTGAGAATGGGATAGAGGTTTTATACGACGATCGCGAAGAAACCCCGGGAGTAAAATTCAAAGACGCGGATCTCATTGGGATTCCGTTGAGAGTGACCTTAGGAGAAAAGAACTTGAAAAATGGGCTGGCGGAAATCAAGAAGAGAAAGACCGGAGAAATCCTGCTGGTGAAGAAAGAAGAGGTCCTGTCGAAGATCAGAGAGATGATTGATCGGGAGATGGGGGGATAGATCAATTTCAAATTGCAGATTGCAAACTGGAAATCCTGGGTTCGAAGCTCTATCAAAGAGATGGGGTTTCCGGTGGAATAAATCCGAACCTCTCGCGAATGGCCCGCAGAAAACGGGGGCGATAGATCAACTCGAATGTCTCTTCTTTTCCAGGGAAAAGGCCGCACGCTGCCCGTTTCACATTTTCGACAAGCTCCTGCGCTTCTTCAAGTAACATATCATCTTGCTGGATCGACAAGATAGAAAAATCAATTAAGAACCGCAGATAACGAAGCTTTCGGTTCTCCTCTCTGATTTCTTGCTGATTTATTTCCATTTTCTTGCAAAATTCCCACCTTTCTTTCTTAGGTTCTTGCGGGTATTGTATCCCTCTTTTGTAACCCCCTTCTATTCCCCCCTTAATTTAAGGGGGGGATGAAGGGGGGTTAGGGAAGTGAAAAAGCCCTTCACTTTTTTATATAACAGGCGACCATATTCTAGTAAAGGTCCTCAGCCAAAAATGGACAGGGCTGGGTCGGGGAATTCTATATCTTGTCCAATCCTCTTTTGAAATCTGTGTAATCAGAAGGCTCTGAAAAAGACTTTAGGGATTCTTCAGAGGCCTCATAAATTATTCGTTGACAGCCCATGGGAACATTTATATGATAGGTACAAAACATATGGAATATTAAATCATGGCCGGCGATCCCAAAGATAAGATCATCTTTGCTCTCGATGTAGAACACTTCACAGAGGCCCAACGTTGGGTGAAGCTCCTGAAGGATCATGTGGGGATTTTTAAGGTAGGGAAGCAGCTCTTCACCCACGCCGGGCCAAAGGTTATTGACATGGTCCTCCAGAAGGGGCAGAAGGTCTTTCTCGACCTGAAGTACCACGATATTCCCAATACCGTGGCCAAGGCAGGTCAGGAAGCTACCAAACTGAATGTGGCCATGTTCAACCTCCACGCCCTGGGAGGATTCGAAATGATGAAAAAGACCGTCGAAGCCTCTAAGGCGACGGCTAAGAGTCTTGGCACTCCAAAGCCTCTGATCCTGGCCGTGACCATCCTCACCAGCATGGATGAAAACGCTTTAAAGGAGGTGGGAGTTCAAGGTTCGATTCTGGAAGAGGTGGGACGTCTTGCCTCCTTAGCTTCTAAGGCCGGGGTGGATGGAGTCATTGCTTCCCCACAAGAAATCGGGATCATTCGGGAGAGATGCGGAGAGAAATTTCTGATTGTCACCCCGGGCATCCGTGCTCCTTCCGATAAAAAAGACGACCAAAAGAGAACCCTGACGCCGAGAGAGGCGATCTCTGCGGGGGCAAACTATCTTGTCATCGGTCGACCCATCAAAGAGGCGAAAGATCCCCTCGAAGCGGTCCAGAAAATTATCGAAGATATCTCATAAGTGACAGCCCCCTCACCCCATCCCTCTCCCCGATGGGGAGAGGGGAGGGTGAGGGGCGATGGTGCAAATCATTTACGGAATTCATCCTGTCCAGGAGGCATTAAAATCCCCTCACGCCCAAATTGAAAAGCTCCTGGTCGGCACTCGAACCCCCAATCCTCCACTTCAATCGATCCTCGGTTTAGCCGATAAAATGAAAATCCCTGTGACGTTTACGACCAAGGAATCCCTCGGAGGATTGACGAAGGGTGCCGTTCATCAGAATATCGTGGGTTTTGTTAAAGAAACTCCGTACACCGATCTTGGCGAAATTTTCTCCGTTTGGAAGAAGGAAGGCGCAAAATCACTCTTTCTCATCCTCGACGGGATCCAGGATCCACAAAATTTTGGATCCCTCATCCGGACCGCTCTCGGATGTGGAGTCCACGGGATCATCATTCCGAAAGATAGGTCCGTTGGAATCACCTCGGGGGTGGTCAAGGCCTCTGCCGGTGCGGCTGCGCATTTGTCGATTGCCAGAGTCGTCAATATTGCCGCCACCATCGATCTCTTAAAAAAGGAGGGGATCTGGGTCTATGGCGCTTCAGGGGAGGCTAAGGATTTGATTTATCAACTCGACCTCACCATGGATCTGGCCATCGTGATCGGTGCAGAAGGAAAAGGAATCAGACCCCTGGTGAAGAAAAAGTGTGATAGACTCTTTTCCATTCCCATGAAAGGCCCTCTCTCCTCCTTCAACGCTTCGGTATCGGGGGGGATGATCCTTTACGAAGTCATGCGTCAACGTTCTGCAAAACGGACTGTGAACGATGAACCATGAACTATGAACAAAAAGCCTTTAGGTCTATCGTTCATCGTTTAACGTTCATTGTTCTAAATAGGTAGATGCAATGATCACCATTCAGAGGCCAGGTCAGAGCAATTTAGAGATCGAATTTATCCTCATCGACTTTGAGGGTACCCTGGCCTCAGATCGCCGGGTTCACCCCAAAGCAAAGGACAAGATCAACCTCCTTTCCAAACGAACGAAAATCTACATCCTGACAAAAGAAGAAAAGGAACGGGTGGAAGAAGTTTTGAAGAAAGTCAAAGCAGAGACCGTCTATCTGACCGGAGGAGAATCTTCCCAAAAAAAATTGGAATTATTGCGTCAATTGGGGCCGGCCAGGACCGTTGTCATAGGAAATGGAATAGACGACATCTCCATGATCGAGGAGGCTGGTCTGGGCGTCTGTATCTTAGGTAAAGAAGGAACCTCTTCAGAAGCGATGAAGAAGGCGGATGTGGTTTTTATGAATATTCTCGATGCGCTCGACTTTCTACTAAAACCTCTTCGCCAAAAAGCCAGCTTGGGTAAATAAGGGGGGCAAGGGGTCAAGTGAACTTCTAAACGGCTAAAATATTGATCAGTAAACACTCGAACCCTTGACCTCTCGAATCTTTGAACCCTTCGGGAAAACAATGTTCCCTTACTACTTCATCCGATTCAGCGGTCCTTTGCTTCTCATTCTGGTAGGACTAAAAATCCTTTCAGGCTATGTCCTAGTCGGGAGGATTCAGGGAGCCTCGTGGCTTTCAAATCTCCATCTCAACAGAGCCCTTGACCTTCTCCTCCTTTTTGTTTTTATCTTCCATGCCCTATACGGACTTCGACTCTTTCTGATCGACTTGGGAATGGTGAAAAAGGAAAAAATACTGTTCTGGGCTTCCACCATTATAAGCGCCGGATTATTAGTTTTATCTTATGCCTATTTTTTTTAAGCATTCCTTAACCCTCTCTATTTCCATCTTAAACTGAGGGGGATCAAAGGAACCCCTCCCTACTCCCCCCTTAAGGTAACGGGGGATGAAGGGGGTTAAGGGGAGGTAACCCACGAAAAATGGAAGTTCTCTTTCATGATATTCTCATCATCGGTGGAGGGCTGGCGGGGCTGAGAGCGGCCATCGAAGCCAAAAAGTCGGGCCGGGATGTGGCGATTCTTTCTAAAGTCCATCCTCTGAGATCCCACTCTGTGGCAGCTCAAGGTGGAATCAACGCCGCCTTGGGAAATGTACCGGGTCCTGCCAAAGATACCTGGGAAAACCACGCTTTTGATACGATTAAAGGAAGCGACTATTTAGCTGATCAAGATGCTGTCCAGGTCATGTGTCGGGAGGCCATGGAGCGCGTGATCGACATGGAACACTGGGGAACTCTTTTCTCCCGTACCGAAGACGGGAAGATCGCCCAGAGGCCTTTCGGTGGCGCTGGCTTCCCACGGGCATGCTATGCAGCGGATCGGACGGGTCACAACCTCCTGCACACTCTCTATGAACAAGTGGTCGGCCTCCAAATTCCCGTCTATGAGGAGTGGTATGCCCTTTCTCTTATTGTAGGGGAAGGAAGATGTGTGGGTGTCCTCTGCCTCCATTTCTTCGAAGGAAGGGTTATCCTGGTTCAGGCTAAGGCTGTAATCCTTGCAACAGGAGGCTATGGTCGAATCTATCTCAGGTCCACCAACGCCGTGATCAACACCGGAAGCGGCAGCTTCTTAGCTTACCAGGCGGGCGTCCCTCTTGAGGATATGGAGTTTGTTCAATTCCACCCTACCAGCCTTTATGGAACGAATATCTTGATTACGGAAGGAGCAAGAGGGGAAGGAGGGTATCTGATCAATGCCAAAGGCGAACGATTCATGGAACGACATGCCCCTCATCTGATGGAGCTCGGTCCCCGGGATATTGTTGCCAGGGGGACTCAGACGGAGATCGATCAGGGACGCGGTTTTGAAGAGGGATATGTACACCTCGATCTTCGACATTTGGGAAGAGAGAAAATCATGGATCGCCTCCCAGGCATTCGCCAGATCGCTATGGACTTTGCAGGAGTGGACCCGGTTTTGGAGCCAATCCCTATTCAGCCCGCCCAACATTATTCCATGGGAGGAATTCCAACAAATGCAGATGGCGAGACAGAACTTCCCGGCCTGTTTGCAGCCGGCGAATGTGCCTGTGTGAGCGTCCACGGCGCTAATCGCTTAGGCGGAAACTCTCTTTTAGAAACACTGGTCTTCGGAGAGCGGGCCGGGAGGAGAGCTGCCGAGCAAGCGAAGGAAGAAAAAGGGATCTCCTATAAGACAGTCTTCCAGGAGCGCCTGAGGGCATTTCAATCCGGACTTGAAGGAATCTTTGAACAGAAGGTTGAAGAGCCAAGCTCTCTCATACGCGATGAGATGAGGGCTTTAATGACTTCCCGGGTTGGGATCTTCCGAGAGGAATCTGGTATGGTCGCGGCAAAAGAGAAGCTACAAGAGTTGAAAAAAAGATTTCTAAAGACCGGCCTCAAGCAGAAAAGCCTTGCCTTCAACAACGAGTTCGTTCAACATTGGGAGCTGGAGGGAATGCTCCATCTGGCAGAGGCAATTGCGGAGGGGGCCTTGGCGAGAAAGGAAAGTCGTGGCTCCCATTTCAGGGTGGATTATCCGAAACGGGACGATGAGCATTGGCTTCACCATACCTTGGCCTACAAAACAGCAGAAGGAGTGAGGCTGGGTTATAAAAAGGTATCCATCACCTCGTATCCACCCAAAGAAAGAACGTATTAGAGGAGTTTAGAGTTTAGAGTTCAAGGCAAAGAACCAATGAAGTCCAATCTTCTGACATTGAGAATCAAACGCTTTAATAAAGACAAGGATCCGCCTGGGTGGATCGAATCCTTTCACGTGGAGATTCGGAAGGGGATGAATCTTCTGGAGGCTTTGTTACGCATTCAGGATGAGCAGGATGGGACACTCGCCTTCCGCTACTCCTGTAGAGGAGCTGTATGCGGCTCCTGTGCCATGCGAGTCAATGGTAAAGATGTCCTGGCCTGCCGAACCCATGTCGAAAACCTTCTGGGAAAACCTGCCCTGATTGAACCCCTCCCCCTCTTTCCGGTGATTCGAGACCTCGTCATCGATATGTCCACTTTTTTTGATCATTATCGGAGAATTGAGCCTTATTTCCAAGGAAAGCCTATCTCGTCACATGCGGAATACCCGATGGAAGAAGAGAAGCGTAAGGAGATTGATCCTTACATTAACTGTATCCTCTGCGGCATCTGCTTCGGAACCTGCCCTGCATTTGAAAAGCATTCGGAATTCTTGGGTCCTGCCATGCTGGCCAAGGCTTATCGTTTTCTTGTTGATCCAAGGGATAGAAGGAATGAAGAAATCTTGAGAGCGGTGGACCAACAACAAGGTGTGTGGGGCTGCAAAACCGTTTTTAACTGCGTGAAGGTCTGCCCAAAACAGGTTCCTCCGACGCATGCCATTGTCAAGATGAGAGGCAAGATCTTGAGGTATCGAATCTGTCATCTCTTCTCGCAACGTTGGCCTTCATTCCACCTTCACAAAAATCTGAATATCTAAACCGATCCATTTCTCCCTGCCCTATTGGATTACCGGAGAAAGATCGACCGGTGCTTATGGCCACCGTTTCAAATAAAGCTGATTATCTCATAACGGGCGACCCGACCCACTCTACCCCCTCCTGATAGCAGGAAAATTAGAGATCATCAAAGAGAGAAGAAGGAGCGAATAAGTTTGTTCGGAGGTAGAAGAAAAGAGAACGGTCTATGCTTTTATGCTGTTCGCTCTGCCATCTACAGTCTTTTTAGGGCATCGCCAAGCCCAGCTCTGAGGTATTCTGGGTGACAAAAAAAGTCACTCCCTAGCTCTGAAGATACGAATACAAATTGAATTTGCCAAATCCAAACAAAGACTTGGGCGGTTTCTCCTACCCTGGCATTAAACTTGCTCAATGAGACATTGTGGACTAGGTCGCATTTACCACGCCTGCATAGACGGCACGATGATTTGAGCGGACCACGGTTTCTTTAAAGGACGTCATGACCGGACCGAAAAATAGAGAAGTGTCTTTGCTTTCCAGAAAGGTTGAGGCCTTCGCTCTGAACCTGTCGCACCTCATCCGCGTCGTACGCGTTTACCCGGGCAAACATCCGACCCTTCTGGAAATCGCTAAGAACGCCCTTAGCTCTGCACCCCTGGATTCCCAAGGCTCTCTCATAATCGGCGTCACCTCCAGCGAACTGGTCGTGTCGGGAGAATTTGTCGCCGGAAAGGCGAGTGGCCTTGCTTCAATGCTTCACGCGCGGAAAGTGCTCCAACTATCCTGGACGAAAGATGCGGTCCTCGAGGATGTCTGGACTTTCGCCAGACTTATGTCCGTTCCCAAGTTGGAAGGGGAAGAACTGCGACGAAAACTCCGCTCCGAAGTCATCGCCATTGACATTGAACCCCTCAAGATCGATGAGATCCATGGCAAGATCACGGATACGGCTAAGAATTCGGAAGAGACCCCAGAAGAAAGGCGCCGCCATGCCTGGCTTGCGATGATGATCCACGAAGCGCCCCCTGAACAGCTTGCCGCAGCCCTTGACTCCGACGAATTCTGGGAAGCCGCAAGGGCTGAGTGGACTGAATCGGGGCGTGGCGATTCAGAAGGGTTTACGAAATTCCTGCTCAGGTTGGGAGAGCGCCTAGAGAATGCCCTGGCCCTTCTTCCAGGCAAGCGGCGCGAAGACATTCTTGATTATCTTTCTCAAATGGGCAAGTGCCTTTCCCCGAGGGATCTCGTGCGTATCGTGGTACACGAAGGCCCGGAGCCCGGGCGATTGGGGCCTGCAAAGAGCTCTCTCCTGAGAGAGATCGACGGAGAGCGCTTTGTCGATTTACTGGCGGGCCTCGCTGCGATGGGTAACCAAGGAACCCGAAGGTTTGTTGAGGTCTACCGCCGTTTTGCCCCGGTCACCAAATCCGATGAACTCCTTTCATTGGTCAGGTCCAGGCTTGCTCCCGGAAAAGACGGAGGTTTTGCGGCCGAGGTGTGGAAGACGATAGAGGACTTTATTATCAATCTGACGGAAAACCCTTTTATGGATACGGAGTACTCCGAGTCGATTGAATTCCTGATGAACCCTTCTGCCTTAACGGACCCCGAGGAGGCCTCCCTGATTTTGCACGAGGAACCTGATGAATACCTGGACCAGTTGATCCTGGCATTGGCTGGCGAGGAAGAAGAGGATTTCAGGAAAAGGCTGCTCGACCGCATCAAGCTCCGGACAGAGCAACTCGGTCCATTCCGTGTCCTCGGATTCGTCAAGCTGGTGGATCGGACATTCCCTGGCCTGCTCGACTCCCTCCCTTTTTTTGTCAAGGAATTGTTTCAAAAGGGTCTCTCGGCTCTTAGCAAAACGTCGTTTGCGGAACAGCAAGCCCTGGTGGCTTTTGCCGTAAATCACGAAAGATGTCTCCTCGACACGGCGCTAAAGGCCCTCGCGGATGAGAAAAAGATCGCTACACGCCATTTTCTCGTCAGTCTCCTCTCCTGCTTCTCTTCAGCCGCGACACCAACATTTGTGACGAAGTCCCGCACCAGCCCCTGGTATGTGACCCGTAATCTCGCCATCGTTCTCGGACAGCAAGGGTTCCCCCAAGGGCTTCCGACACTTCAGGCTCTTTCTAACCATCAGCATCCAAAGGTCGTGAGGGAAGCCCTCAGGGCTCTGAAGAGAGTCCAGACCTCACTCTCTAGCCGGGAGAGGGAACAGGAAAGAAGATCACAGAGTGAGCGGAGCCTCCAGGATCTTGAGAATAGGGAGAAAAGCTGTGGCGCAGAATGCCCTTGATTATTTTCTTCATGCCCTCGGAGGTCTCTTTCGGATGCGACGAATCTATCCTTCAGGGACCAAGCAGGTTTTCCAATCGGCCCGGCAAGCTTCGCAGAAGCTTGCCGAATGGAAACGGCCTGTGAGGATTACCTTCCTCGGAAATGATACGATTGTCGAGGACCGGAGGATAGAAGCCCTCCCAGCATCCTATCGAGCTCTCTTTCAATCACTCCAGCAGGTCGGATTCGAGAGTGTTCAAATCGACGCCGATGCGGGCGAGGACGATCTGATCGCCTGGATCGAAAATGTTCTTTCCAGGGGCCGGCCCCCCTACCGAGGTTCTAAAATTATCGCAGGCTCCCTTAACCTGGAAAGACGAGCGGCCCCCGATTCGGTCCTAACGCAGGCGGTTACGGGATATATGGGATTTCTTGCCGAGGCTCAGGAAGTCCTCTCCGATCTCGAATCCAAAAAGCCCGAAGGTCTCGTTCGAGCCCGCGAGGTCGTGTGCGCGATTGTGGCCCGTCTCGCCGTTGGCAGAGAGCTTTTTGAGCCTATCCGTGAGATGAAGAACTTCGACGACTACACCTTTACCCATGCCCTCAATGTCTGCGTTCTTTCATCGGCCCTGGCCCAAGCGCTCCAGGTTTCCGACGAGATGGTCAGCGCGATCGCCATGGCTGCCCTCTGCCACGATCTTGGGAAGAAGGAGGTTCCCAAAGAGATCCTGAACCACAACGGTCCTCTTGCACAGGAACAATGGTTGCTCATGCAGAAACATCCCTCCTGTGGTGCACGGCTCCTCCTCGATATCCCGGGTGTGGAATCGGCAAATCCTCTCCTTCCGGTAGTGGCCTACCAGCACCACATGGGGGCCAATCAATCTGGATATCCGAAAGTCCAGAAGAACCTACCGCAACACGCACTCCATTTTGCGAGCCTTCTTGTAGCGATCGCCGATGTTTACGACGCCCTTAGAACCGTTCGCCCCTATCGGCCGGCTTTTAGCGTAGCTAAAACTGCAACGATCCTGATCAAGGACGCCTTGGCCGGAAAACTTCACATGGAGTATGCCTCAAGATTTCTATCATTGCTGAATGTATTGACTCCTGGGCGGCGGGTTGTTCTCTCGGACGGAAGTCCTGGCATGATCGTTGAGACACATACTGGTTATCCCCTATACCCTATTGTAAGTGATGAGCACGGACAGATCCGCGATCTTTCCAAGCCCTCAGCCCCTACGATTTCAGAGGTCAAAGAGGAATCAACTGGCGATCTTCCATAGATGCCAGCCGCGGAAGGGCCAACTTTTGTACCGATTCCCTAATGCAATTTGGCAACGCAA
>DASPPQ010000036.1:0-6602 GCA_035625415.1 Thermodesulfobacteriota bacterium | reverse complement strand
TAGAAAGCTTTCTCCATTTCTTTTGGAACAAATCGAGCCCTTCGATCAACCATACGGCCGGCTTAAAGGGCGATTCATTCGCCGCCTTGACCAGAAGGTAGATCCCCAGCCCCCCGAATATAAAGGTAGGGGACCAACCTGCCCAAAAAGCGGGCACGACTCTTCTCACAGCGAACATTTCAAAGGCAATGAGCGAAATATAGTAAGCCAATAAGACGAGAATACTGAAGACAAACCCATACGACCTTCCGGAACGGCGGGGCTGAATTCCCAGTGGAACCCCGATGAGAGCAAAAACGATACAAGCAAAGGGAACGGCACGTCGTTTGTGGAGTTCCACCTCCTGATTGGTCGTGTCTTCGCGTTGGGCCTTCATCTTTTCGATCTTCTTTTTTAACTCATCAATCGACATCTCATGTTCCTTAAACTTCCTTTCAATGTCAGCGACGCTCATCCCCAGTTCAATTCTTAGATCATCAGTTACGAACTTAATTTTTTGATAAGTATTTGTCTGAGGCGCAAGCCGATGAATACTACCATTCAGAAGCTCTAATACTACTTCCTGGGATTGGGGACTGCTGATGAGAAAACCTTCCTGAGCAAAGATGGTGTTGACGTTCTCCTTGTCTCTTTCATCATAAATTAAAATCCCCTCCATCTTTTTCCCTTGAACGGGAACTTTGTCCACATAGACCACGAGACCCTTGAAACTATCGTTGAAAACTCGCTCCTTGACTTCAACATCCGGCTTAGATTTGGCAAGGAGTGAGAGCGTGGAAATAAAGCCGCGGTTGCCCCATGGGAGGCCGTAGAAGACCAGGAAACTCGTAATCAGATACGCACTGATCGAAAAAATAGCGACCGGCACATAAAGTTGATAAAGACTTATTCCCGAAGCTTTGAAGGCAATGACTTCACTATCTCCGGATAACCGGCCAAGGGTGAGAAGGATTCCGAGGAGGACCGCTACGGGGATAGTAAAGGCGAGAAAAGAGGGCGAGATGTAGAGAAGGAGCATCAAGATGTTCGTGACGTTTCCACCCCTATTAATAATCAATTCGATCAGTTTGAAGATTTTATCCATCAGCAGGATAATTGTAAAGGTCATCAGGCCGATGAAAAAAATGGGGAGAATTTCCTTCCAAATATAGAGATAAAGGGTTTTCTTCATAGAAATTTCGTCGCGGGGCACACTGGTTTGCCGGTAGACGAGCTACGACCGTGTTTTCACGTATTCTACGGGACGCGCGGAAGGTTGTCAAGGAAGGTATTGAAGCATCGGTCGGGAGGATGAAAATGGCGATTTTTATGTCGGTGATCGCAAGAAGGATATGCTCATACTCGATTACTGCGCCCAGAATATGCACCATACAAGAATGTCAGGCGGATGATCTTTAAAAAAGAACTGCCGATCAGTAGTGTCGGCAAGGTTTTAAAAAAGGATTTACGGAAGGAATTGGTATAATGGGAACAAACAGGGACATAAGAGCGCTGAGTCAAATTAGTTCAAGAACCTGATTTTGTGGCCGGGTAAACGAGATGTATATAAAGCACACATAATTCCGAAAAGGGAAGGCATGGTCCTTAAGGCTTTGCCTTTTTATGCAGATTTTAGGAACGAGTCACCAGCACACTTGACCACGTCTCCATAGTCAAATCCCGTCTTTCACATTTTTTAAAAACTTTTTCGGCCAGAATCTCCGTTGAATTCTAAACATAGTATTTATCCAGGACCACCAATTTTCTCTATAAATATCGGAATGATTCCACCTAAGTAAAACGCCACAAATTCCTGATCTAATACAAACGCATTTTATAAATTGGCATCCGCCCCTCACCCTTCCCCTCTCCCCCGCTGGGGAGAGGGCGGGGTGAGGGGGCAATCAAGGGATGGAAAAAGAATTACCGCGTCTGTATTAGTCTACCCTTAATTATTTACTTACACCAATCGAACGAATCTTGTCCAAGGGGCTCGGAGTTTGCTAACTGGATAGCTTGCGGTTCAATAAAAAGTGAATGATTGACCAAAAGATCACTTCCCCGGTTGAATTTAATTAAAAAAAGATTTATTTCTGTTTAGTATTCTTGCCCAAATTTATGCTTAAAAGGAGGATCTTTTATGGCAAAGATCATTGCTGATTACAGGGAATATATAACGGAAACGATAAAAGCCTTTGATGAAGGCCGTGTGCTTCTTGTCAGCCACGGGAAGGAAGGTCTTCCTAATGTCATGGCGATAGGATGGGGAACAGTAGGAATCATTTGGCAAAAGCCCATGTTTGTGGTGTTGGTACGCCCCTCCCGTTATACCTACAAACTGATCGAAGAGACCGGAGAATTTACAGTCAATATTGTGCCTCCGCAACTGAAAGAGGTAGTACAATACTGTGGAACCGTGTCCGGTCGAGACCACAACAAGTTTAAAGATAAACAGTTAACCGCTATGCTATCTAAGAAGGTAAAGCTACCCATCATCAAAGAATGTATTCTTCATTTTGAATGCCGGGTTGTCTACAAAAACGACCTGATTCCTTCTGAATTGGAAAAATCAATCATTCCTGCCTTATATCCTAAGGGTGATTTTCATCGTGTCTATTTTGGCGAAATCCTCGCCTGCCAATATGAGAGGTAATCTCCAGATTTCAAATAAAGGAGGTTTTTATCATGGCTGAGAAGCCTTTAGCGGTTATCAAGAAGCTCGACTCGGAATTATTTAAGAATGTTGAAGCCACTCAGACACTTGCCCTTGCAGATGGGGCTTTACACAGGAAGGTTAAGCTCCTGATCGCGATGGCCCTAACCGCATCCATCTGCGCCGAGGCATCGAGTTGAGGCATCTCCGGTCCTTTACAGAATTTCATCTAAAAAGGTATTGACTCAATAATTGGCATCAAGATAAAATGTAACAGTGATGGCTAAAAAACTAATTTCGATCTTCATTGTATCTCTAATTTTTCTATTTACTATAGGATGTGCTGGTAATCCGATTAGGAGAGGTGGTGAGGCGGCAAGGAATCGTTCAAATTTGGCTAAACTCAATCTTGGGATGACTAAGGACGAAGTCGTCAATTTGATGGGTAGGCCGTCTAAAACCGAGGCTTACGAGATTCAGGGAAGGAATTTTGAATTTTGGCACTATCGTACTGAATACGATTGGCTACTTGGGACACTGGAAGACACAGCCCTTGCCTTTGAAGATGGTGTTTTAAAAGGATGGGGACTAGGAAATTATTATGATCAAACCCTGGTAAAACCAGAAAATAAGATGGAACGAACATTATTGGATTTAATTCTGGCGGTATATCCACCTTTTTAATAAATTGAGGGGACGTTATAAATGAAATATCCAGAATCGCAAATTTTCCGTATAAATTTCAGAATGATATCAGCTCTTATGGTTATTGCTCTGACTTTATCTCCCGTACTGGCCTCGGCAGACGAAGACCCGTGTCGCGAAATGGGTATTTACATTGGGAATCAGACCATGCTTGTTCTGTGGTATACACGGAATGACGGGCCTTGCACCATATGGAAGCACGGTCACATCCTTATTATGAAACCGGAAGATACACTCATCCTTTATAGCGATATGACTTGCAAGAAAGAGTATTGCTCCAAGAATCCAACCTATGATATTTGCAAGTCTCTTGATGCGAATCAAAATTGTCGGGTGAGAATCCTTCCTGATTGCACCCTTTCAGACATGTAATGCTCTCAAACTTTGATTTCTGAAATAGTTCTGACGGTGGCACTGACTATGGAGCAATTCATCTTCACGATCGCTGGATGCGAACACGGTGTCGAGCCTGACCAAACAAAAAAGGAAGGGGAGTATGAATAATTTTTCCACTCTTCACGTCTAAATAAGACAAGGAGGTTACAGTAAAAATGTTATGTGGGGTTATTCTTTTTTAAGAGGAAAAATATAAATGGTGGTCGAAATAATCAAAGGGGGTGAAATGAATAAAAAAGATTGCTTTGATGATTTTATTGTTGGTTTTGGTTTCAGGGTTGGTATGGTGCCCTTGGTGGCACCATGACGACCATCGTCACCACAGTCAGCACTAAGGCTCAAGATGAGAAGGCTATTAAATTCTTAACCATCTTTCTGAAACTTTTATAAACATTAAACGAAGTCTGAGATGATGGATAAAGGAGGCAACAAAATGAAAAAATTACTTTTTGGAACAATTCTTTTAGTGTTGGCAATTGTCGTTCCCATTCCCACAATGGCAGGGGTAAGTATAAATATTGGAATTCCATTCCCCCCCCCACCACCTATCCCATTTGCAGCACCTCCACAGGTGATAGTGATGCCCGAGACGAGCGGTGTGTACGTTGCTCCTGATATCGATGCAGACCTGTATTTCTGGAACGGTTTCTGGTGGCGTCTATGGGAAGGCCGTTGGTATCGCTCAGCTTATTATGACCGGGACTGGGCCTACTATAACAATGTCCCAAGTTTCTATTTTGACATAGATCCACATTGGAGAGATTACTACAGAAACCACAATTGGTACGGACACCAGTGGAACTATCAACGGATTCCTTATGAACGACTTCAGAAGAACTGGAAGACTTGGCAAACGAGCAAATCTTGGGGAGGACAGAAGACCTGGGGGGTCCAGGGATATCCACCTCGAACACAATCACACACGCAGGTGTTAAGACAACAAAGACAACAACAATATCAACAGAGGCCCGAGGTTCAGAAACATCAGGAATATATGCGGCAACAAAAACAACCACAAAGGTCTCAAGGAAAACCTGAGAGAGGGGAGGAGGAGCATAGAAAGTAGGCTGACAAAAAGCTTAGAAAAGTTGCCGGAGTCCATCCCCGAACCCTCCACCATGCTCCTTCTTGGTTCTGGCCTAATCGGTCTTGCGGGGTATGGGAGAAAGAAGTTCTTTAAGAAGTGAACCAAATGTTAGATTTGTGGAAAGAAAAGGCAGGCCAGGAATGATCCTGCCTTTTTTGTTTCTGAAGATAACTTCCGAGACTGTCGAAAAACCCTTCAGTATAGTTAATGGGTGATTTTCGGGGGGTCTCATGACTCCTCATAAATATGAGATCGTTGATTGTGGCGCATTCTGTGAGGTCATTTTTTTCTGCATCTCACCCAAGAATCCGCTTGGGGACTTTTTCGACAGCCTCTCCTGAAGTCCTCAAGGCGAGGATCCGTATCCCTATGCCAGTTTTCAAGTAATAATCCTTAAAAGATAATTTTCACAGCCTCATTATTGGTATTGACAAAATGGTCGCTTTTGGTATTGTTCGACCTTGAAGGATTGGAGAAAGTGGTGAACACGATGATAAGAAAGAATTAATGTGTTTTAGAAAGTTAGCGATTTCGTATCGTGGGATTGAAAAGGAGGAAGTACCATGATTAAACAGGAGTCAAGGATGAAGATGAAAGAGTCCAAATTCCTTTTAAAAGAAGCAAAGAGACTCGGCGCATCAGAAGCAAAAGTCATTCGTTCACATCAGGTAGTGGTTGAAGATCGGGTGGTGCTTAAATGCAAATCTGGATGTCATATGTACGGACATAAATTTGTCTGCCCTCCTCTTGCACCCACTCCGAATGAATTCAGAAAGATGCTGAAAGAGTATGCCCATGTTCTCATCATCAAGTTTTCGACGAAAGCCCAAGCAGAAGACGATGTGGGAAGCAGCCTTCTAAAAAACCAATATGCCTCCGATAGAATGGTTCTCGCTGTGGCTGCACGTGCCGTTCAGCCACTGCAAATCAAGGCTTTACATTGGTCGGATATGGAGCCTTCAGACCTAACGAGGACAAACGTTAACCTGCGCGTTCTGCGTGAGATGGCCATGATCTTTGATAAGTTGTGAAAACCCGTATTCATGTCTGCTACCGCATCAAGAAAACACCTTCTCCAGACGATGTGGGTGGGAGTTCCATGATCAAAAACTGGTTTCTGGGCAGGCTTCCAGAATGGTTCGTCCAATGGGTGGTTCCGCCCGTGGCTTGGTTGACCTTCTTTGGAGGTGTGTGGCTGGCCGCTCATCGCTTCCCGCGTCAATACGATTGGCGCTATATGGTGATTTCCCGCCTGCTGCGTCCGCACGAAAACCCGCATGGCCATTGGATAATTGCCCTCGGCATTTCCCTTTCGGGCCTGATCCAGATTCCATTGCCCGGTTTCTTCTACAAACGCTTGCGCGGCATTTCACCATGGGGAGCGAGGTTGGGTTGGGTTTTTATGGTTTTGGGGCTGGCAGCCATGATCCTGACAGGCATCACCCGAACCATCTCCTCCGAAGCACACGGTGTGCTGGCTATGACAGCATTCGTCGCGCTCGTGCTTTCCGTGATGGTAAACACAGGCCTCGTGGTGAAGCAGGAACTCTCGCGTGCTACTCCGAAGGGTAGCGAAATGTTCTGGAGCTGGATCAGTTTGACGGCTCTGGCGCTGATTCCCATGGCGGGGACGGGTCTGAGTCAGCTCTACCTCTATTTTTTTGCCAGAGGACTCGGTCAAGCGCCCCTTGTCTGGCGTAATCGCGGGGTGCCCTTCGTGTTTAGTCTCGCGTTCTGGGAATGGCTCACCTGCGTTTTCCTGATCGTGTATCTAATGCTGCT
>DASPPQ010000035.1:0-14036 GCA_035625415.1 Thermodesulfobacteriota bacterium | reverse complement strand
CCAGAACCAATCTTCGCATCGCTCAACGAACTCTTTTCACCGCCTCCCAGGCTTTTGAAGATTCTGTCCAGCTGGGCTGAAGCTGGAAAGGCAGTTAACAAAATGAATATGCCTGCTAAAAATATTCGGTTGATCATCATTTTCCTCCTCCCCCCGAGCTGTCGGGCGATTGTTATATTCCCAATCTAATAAATCCAGATGAACAAATCAACAAGAATTAGAAATAAGAAGCTCCGTTCCCCTCCTGGAAACGGAGCTAAAGTTAGACTTTCTTGTCCTTCAGCCTACGGATTTAACGGAGTGGCTTCAAGATCGCCCCTTGTCTAGCCGCCTTCTTAAAAAGTCACCCTTTTTTGACTTTAGTTCTAAAATCTTTTCCTTTGGCAATTCCGTTATCTGCAACCCCTATTTTTTGAGAAGCTGATCAAAAAGAAAAACCCAGGGAAAAAGCGACAGCCCTGCAATCGCAAAAAGCAATAAATCGATCAAATATTTCAGCATGATATCTCATCTCCTAATATAAGCATAATATTTCTGTCGTCTTTTTTCAAATTATGAGACAGACATTTAGATAATAATATCAAGCTGTTATTATATATGCCTAGAGGTTAGTCTGGATGAAGGGTTCGTTTAGTCGTAATAAGAAGCATGCGCCGATGAGTTCCATTCTTTCAAAAGTCTGGGTTTTATGATAAAGGTCTTTTAATGCAGGCGGAGAATAAAGAGCTTCTTATCGAAGGAGCAAAGGCTTTTGGAATTCATTTAGATGGAAAAGCGATTGGAGCTTTCGATCTCTACCTCAAAGAACTTCTCAAATGGAATCAAAAGATCAATCTCACTGCCATCCGATCAGAAAAAGGAATCGTACTGAAACATTTTCTTGATTCCCTCTCCGTTAACCCTGATCTTCCCCAAGACGTCTCTATCTTGGACATCGGATCAGGGGCAGGCTTCCCCGGCATCCCCTTGAAAATCGTTCAACCCACCTTTAGAATAACCTTGGTTGACTCTGTTCGTAAAAAAATCGATTTCCAAAGGCATATCATTCGAACGCTGGGTTTAAAAGGAGTAGAAGCGATCCATGGCCGTGTTCAAGATACGGGAATCCTCCAAAGCCTGGGAGGGCGATTTGACATTACCCTCTCAAGAGCTTTCTCCGATCTTCGAACCTTTCTCGTCCTGAGCTTTCCTTTCTTGAAAGGAGGAGGAACAGCCATTGCCATGAAAGGTGAGCGCGACGATAAGCAAACCTACCTTTTCACGGAAACGGAGGAAACACCATACCGATTGAAGAGAGCGGTTCCGCTGACCCTTCCCTTCAGCCATTCCAAGAGAACCATTCTCCTGTTTGAAAAGCAACAAGTTTAGCCTTCCCATTGTTCCCTTTTTTATGCTATATAGAGTTTGATTGGGAATACTGGAAGCATGGAACACTGGAATAACGGATTTACATGAAGCATAAGACAGTAGTCCGCTATTCCAATATTCCATCATTCCACAGGATTTTTATGGCAAGGGTCATCTGTATCGCCAATCAAAAAGGGGGAGTAGGGAAGACGACCACGGCGGTCAATCTTTCCGCTTCCATCGCTGCGGCAGAGAAAAAAGTTCTCCTCATCGACATTGATCCCCAGGGAAATTCAACGAGCGGTGTCGGATTAGACAAAGAAGGGTCCGACGGGACCGTCTATCATGCCCTGCTCCGTGGATCAGGGATGAAGGGCATGATCCAAAAGACCTCCCTCGCCTGTTTGGACGTGATCATTTCCAACATGGATCTCATCGGAGCAGAGGTGGAGCTGATCCAGGAAAAAGACCGCGAGAAAAGGCTGGGTAAATTAATCAAGGAGGTCGAGGCCGAATATGACTATATCTTTATCGATTGCCCCCCTTCCCTGGGCCTGCTGACCATTAACTCCCTGACTGCCGCCCACTCCGTCATCATTCCCTTACAGTGTGAATATTATGCCCTTGAAGGGCTGGGCCAGCTTCTCAAGACGATACGCCTGATTAAACAATCTCTCAACCCGAAATTGGAGATCGAAGGAATTCTCCTCACCATGTTTGACGTCCGGAATAACCTCTCTCACCAGGTTGCCGAAGAAGTGAAAAATCACTTTAAGGACAAGGTATTCAGGACCGTCATCCCACGAAATATTCGTCTAAGCGAAGCTCCCAGTTACGGGAAACCGGTCCTCCTCTACGATATTCATTCGAAGGGCGCGGAAAGTTACCTGAACCTGGCCAGAGAAATCATGATGGATGGAAAGATCGATGGCGACTAAGCGAATGGCTTTAGGAAAGGGCCTGGGAGCGCTCCTCCCGGAATTTGGACAGGTGGAACCGAAGACACTCCTCTATTGTGGCATCGAAGAAATCTCCCCGAACCGATCTCAGCCCCGAAAGCGTTTTGACGAATCAAAAATCGAGGAATTGGCAGACTCCATCAAGGAGAAAGGGATTCTGGAGCCCCTCATCGTCCGAAGGACGGATCAGGGCTATGAACTGATCGTCGGAGAACGTCGCTGGCGGGCGGCTCAAAAGGCAGGGCTCAAAGAAGTTCCCGTATTGGTAAAAGAGGTCCAAGGAAGAGAGGCTTTGGAAATCTCTCTCATTGAAAACCTCCAGAGAGAAGACCTCAACCCGATTGAGGCTGCGGAGGCATTCAAGCATCTGATAGAAGAGTTCAACATCAGCCAGGAGGACGTGAGTAAACGGATGGGCAAGGATCGCACGACCATCACCAATACCCTCCGCCTCTTAAGGCTCCCCTTGGAGGTAAGAAATCAACTCCTGCAGGATCGCATTACTTCCGGACACGCGAGAGCGATCCTCAGCCTCGAGAGTAAGGAGAAGCAGAAGGAACTCTGTGCCCTCATTATCAAGAAGGGCCTTTCGGTGAGAGAGGCTGAAGCCATCGTGAAACGATGGTCAGTAAAACCTGTAAAGCCCCCTACCTCTCCGGGCAAAAAACGAGGAGACCTGGAGAGCCAGTTGAGCAGCCTCAGGGATTCTTTGAGGAAATACTTAGGGACGAAAGTCCTGATCACCCAAAAAGATAAAAGGGGAAAGATAGAGATTGAGTACTATTCCCACGACGATTTGGAAAGGATTGTACAAGCCATTCTTGGAAAACCTGCATAGCGTATAACGGTTTGAAATTGGCCGAGCGATGGTGTGACGCGAATTCGTCTGGGATTTGTAATTTGGAACTTTAAGTGCTATGCTTTCTGCGCGATGCAATGTGTGAAAGGAGCGATCTATGTCAGGAGGAAAATCGGTGTTCTCCAAGAGCAGTAGCGGTCCCACCTCTCCACCCGCCTCGGAGGAAATCAGTGCTTATCTGGGAAAAGAGACGGTCTTTGAGGGGAAGATGACCTTTGAAGGCGTTTTTCGTCTGGATGGAAAGTTCGAAGGGGAGATCTTTGAAAGTGGAACATTAGTCGTGGGTGAAACAGCAAGCGTCAAAGGGAAAATCATGCTCAACACGATCGTCATCAACGGCTTGGTCGAGGCGGATGTCTATGCCAAGGCCCGTGTGGAAATCCATTCCACAGGTAAGGTATACGGGACCCTGTTGACGCCGATCCTTATTATAAATGAGGGTGGAATCTTCGAAGGCAATTGCAAGATGAAGGGTTCTCCCGATAAGAAAGAGGATAGCGTTGACTTTCCCTCCCCAAAAACAGACGATCCTCTACCTGAAACTACTAAATAAAAAAATTATTGACAAAGTATTCGTTATATGTTTATTAATTCACAATTTACCGGGCCCTAATGTCTACCGATCAAAAACCGAAGAGAACCCTTGGCGAATGGATGCGGTATGCCAGTATTGGCACAGAAATGATGGTCTCAGTTTTGATCGGGACATTCGGTGGATATGGTTTGGATTATCTATTCCATACCAAACCTTGGTTGATGATCGTCGGTTTCATCTTCGGTTCCGCGGCCGGCTTTCGAAGCCTTTTTCGACTCCTCGAACAGGAGAACAAGAAAAAGGAATAAAATGAATCCTTTTCTTCTGGGAGTGATCGTCGGGGTCACCCTGGCTTTGCTCAATTTCTTAGCTTCGAGGTTCTATTCTTCCAGGATCGCCTCTCATTCCAAAACGACCTCCATTGCCCTTACCCTGATAGGATTTATTGCACGGCTGACGTTGATCGGTATCATTTTCTACGGGCTCACAAGAATTAAATGGATTCATTTTCAAACATGTCTGATCAGTTTTGTTATCTTTTTTACCCTCTGCACAATATGGAAGGCGGCCCGGGTTTACCGAGAAGCAAAACCTTTGATGAAACAACACACCGAGATGTGAGGAAACGTCTATGAACTTGATGGAACACCTCCAGCCCCATGTAATCATCCCCCTGAAAATTGGTGGCATTGATATTTCCATAACCAATGCGGTGGTTTCGATCTGGATTGCCGGTGTTTTAGTCTTTCTAACGTTAACGCTGGCAGGTCGAATCGGAAGACTCATCCCAAGAGGGCTTCAGAACTTGATGGAATCGCTCGTCAATTTTGCGAGACAGAGCCTTATCCAGGAGATCCTGGGTGAAGAGGGAATGAAGTGGTTTCCCTTTATTGCTACCCTTTTCTTTTTCATCCTCTTCTGTAACCTCCTTGGGCTTGTTCCCAAAATGTTCACGGCCACGTCCAACATTAACGTCACTGCATCTCTGGCAGCAATTGTCTTTATTTGTACTCAGGGGGCAGGAATCGTCAGGCACGGCTTACTCGGATACTGCAAGACCTTTGTTCCCAAAGGAATGCCCCGTGGCATCATGGGTAAAGTCCTCATCGGTTTCATGATCATTGTTGAGATCATCAGTCAACTTGCCAGACCCTTTTCTCTCGCCGTCCGACTCTTTGCCAACATGACAGCGGGGCATATGGTGATTTTGGTTTTTATTTCAATGATTTTTATGTTTCAAGGTATTGTCGCATATTTTGTTACCCCAGTGTCCGTGGTCATGGCTGTGGTGATGATGGCCTTTGAGATTTTCGTTTCCTTGTTACAAGCATTCATCTTTGCGATCTTGGCTTCAATCTACATAAGTCTTGCGGTACACCCAGAGCACTAAACCGAACATAGAAAGTGGAAGGTGGATAGTCGTGAACCGCTATCCGCGTTCTACAATCTACTTTCTAATTGAAGGGAGGAGGTTAATAATGGATGCAGCTGGTATCGGTCAATTGGTCCCTGGTCTTGCTAAATTAGGTGGAGGATTGAGCATCGGGTTAGGAGCCCTTGGAACAGGAATTGGCATGGGGATCCTGGTGGGGAAAGCCCTTGAAGGAATGGCTCGGCAGCCTGAATCTGCAGGACTGCTTCGAACCACCATGTTTATCGGGGTTGCATTTGTCGAGGCATTGGCTCTTTATGCTTTGGTCATCACCTTCTTGCTTATTTTCTAATTTTATCTCTTTAGGCATCGGCTTGAAAAAGGTAAGGGTCATTTGACTTAGATTCTATGTCAGGCAAATGGAGAAGTGAAAAAATTCCAATCGTCATGGACTAAACCTAACTACCCTGTCTACTGCCAGGCAGACAATAGACAGAAATAGGTGAACAGAGAGGGAGCGGAATATGTTTAAGGCGGAACCTGGATTAATTATCTGGACCATTATTTCTTTCTTTCTTCTTCTCGGTCTTTTGTGGAAAGTGGCTTTCCCCCAGATCCTCAAAGGGATGAAGAAGAGAGAGGAGACCATTAAACAGCAGCTGGAAGAGGCCCAAAAGACGAAAAAGGAAGCTGAGAATCTCTTAGAGGAGTACAAACGCCGGCTTGCCGAGGCCCGTTCAGAAGCCCAGAAGATCATCAACGAGGGCAAATCATTGGGCGAAAACATAAAAAAGGAAATCGTCCAGAAGGCCCAGGAAGAGTCCAACCAGACTGTCAAGAGGGCGCAGGAAGAGATCGAACTTCAAAAACAGAAGGCCATCCTTGAGCTTCAGGAGAAAATCGCTGATCTCTCCATCATGGCGGCAACAAAGATCATCAACAAATCTCTCAATACAGAAGACAACCGCCGGCTTGTGGAGGAATATGTCTCTAAGGTAGGTGACCTCTATGGCAAGTGACCTATTGGTAAAGTCCTATGCGGAGGCCCTCTTTCAGGTTGCCCGGGCTGAGGAGACACTGGATCGGGTGGAAGAGGAACTGACCCGACTGAACAAATCTTTGGATTCGAATTCCGAGCTGAGGGAGTTTCTGAGCAATCCCAAGATCTCCTCCGAGGGGAAGAAAAGTGGCCTCTCTCAGATTTTCGGCGGGAAGATCTCGCCGATCACCCTTCACTGGATGGACATGGTGGTCGATCAGGGAAGGCAGCGGAGGCTGCCAATGATCATCGAGGCCTTTTTCACGTTGGCCCAAGAGGCCCGTGAAAAAGTGACGGCAGAGGTGATTACTTCAATCCCTCTTTCGGAGGATCTGGCGAAGCGTCTCGAGCAGGAACTCTCCAAGGTCACGAAGAAACGAGTTTTTCTCAAACTCATGGTCGATGATTCGATCCTCGGCGGGGTCATTGTCAAGGTCGAGGATAAGGTGATTGATGGAAGTGTCAAACATCGGCTCGAAGAAATTAAGAATGAAATGGTCAAAACTGCTTAACCCAAAAAAGGAGTGCGGACTGTGGAACTGAAGATCAATCCGGAAGAAATATCGGCAATTCTAAAAAAGCATATCGAACAGTATCAAGTCAGGATGGAATCGGAGGAGGTGGGTGAAGTGGTCGAGGCCGGAGACGGGATTGCCCGGATCAAAGGCCTTCCCAGTTGTATGTCCGCTGAGATGCTCGAATTCCCGGAAGGGATCTATGGGGTCGCCCTCAACCTCGAAGAGGACCAGATCGGCGCTATGATTCTTGGCGATATTGCCCATATCGAACAAGGGGACCCGGTCAGGAGAACCAGTAAGGTGCTCTCCGTCCCGGTAGGGGATGCTTTAGTCGGGAGAATCGTCAATGCCTTGGGCCAGCCCATCGATGGAAAGGGCCCCATCCACACCGATAAATTGCGACTGATCGAGGGGGTCGCACCCAATGTAGTGGAAAGACAACCGGTAAAGGAACCCCTCCAGACAGGGTTGAAATGCATTGACTCCATGATCCCCATTGGAAGAGGCCAACGAGAATTGATCATCGGTGACCGCCAGACCGGAAAGACAGCAATTGCCGTAGATACGATCTTGAATCAAAAAGGAAGGGACGTCATCTGTATCTACGTGGCGATCGGACAGAAGCAGTCCACCGTGGCGGCCGTCGTCAAAACCTTACAGGAGTACGGCGCGATGGAGTATACGATCGTGGTCGCAGCGACGGCCAGTGATCCTGCACCCATGCAATTCGTGGCCCCGTATGCAGGCTGCGCTATGGGGGAAGAATTCAGGGATACCGGCCGCCATGCTCTGATCATTTATGACGACCTCTGGAAACATGCCGTGGCTTACCGACAGGTCTCCCTCCTCTTGAGAAGACCACCTGGACGGGAAGCCTTCCCAGGAGACATCTTCAATCTTCATTCGAGGCTGTTGGAAAGGGCGGCCAAACTCAATGATGAGCTGGGAGGAGGATCTCTCACTGCCCTGCCCATTGTGGAGACCCAGGCAGGCGATTTTTCGGCCTACATTCCTACGAATGTCATTTCGATTACCGATGGTCAAATCTATTTGGAGGGTGATCTTTTCTATGCGGGCGTTCGACCCGCCGTCTCAGTGGGTCTCTCCGTTTCCAGAGTCGGTGGGAATGCACAGATCAAGGCAATGAAGAAGGTGGCGGGAATGCTCAGGCTCGACCTTGCCCAATATCGAGAGTTGGTCACCTTTGCCAAATTCGGTTCTGAATTGGACAAGGCGACTCAAGCCCAGATCACGCGTGGAGAACGTCTCGTGGAGGTCTTGAAACAACCCCAATACGTTCCGATGCCGGTCGAAGATCAGGTGATGATTATCTTTGTGGCGGAGAACGGATATCTCGACGACCTGCCGATAGACAAGGTGAAGGACTTTGAATCAGGGTTCTATCCTTTTGTCCGAGAGAGATACCCGCAGATTCCTCAAGGGATTCGGCAGCAGAGGGAGCTTCCAGAGGAACTTTCGAAATTGCTCCATCAGGCGGCTCAAGAATATAAGAAGAATTTTGTTTCTGCATAATCGCAAACGCTTCCCTCTCTCCCTTGACGGGCCTGCCCGCTGAAGGGTTCGGCCCGCAAGCGGGAGAGGGTTGGGGTGAGGGTGAAAAGATTAAGTCCCCCTCCCCTTTGTCCCCTCCCGCCGGGGAGGGGAAATTCCATTGGTAATTTGGAACATGCTCGGGACAAGAGAAATCAAGCGAAGAATTCGAAGTGTGATCAGCATCCAGCAGATCACTCGTGCCATGGAGATGATCGCTGTCTCCCGCCTCAAGCGGGCTGAGGATCGACTCCGTTCTGCAAGACCCTATGCTCAGAAAATCCAGGAATTTATGGAAACCCTTGCCCCCTCTCTTTCCACGATCCGCCACCCCCTGCTTGTCAAGCGTCAAGTCAACAAGATCGGTTTGGTCCTCATTACTGCAGACAAGGGGCTCTGCGGTGGCTATAATGCGAATGTCCTCAATCATGCTCATAAATTCCTTGATCAATTTCCTGATAAGGACCTTCGCCTCATTCTGATCGGAAGGAAGGGGTATGATTCTTACAGGAGAAAGAAATACCCCGTTGACCACACCCTTCTCCAAATCTCAAAAGACATCACCCTTCAGGAGGTGAAAGAGATTTCTGGAGTCGTCATTAAAGGCTTTGAAGAAGGACATTACGATGAGGTAGACCTGATTTACACTCGCTATTTTTCTGCCATGAATACGCGACCTACAACGATGAAGTTATTGCCTTTGGAAAAATCAGAGGTTCTCAAGACAGGAGGGCGTATCAAGGGGGAGCCTCTTTTCGAACCCGATCCGGAAGAGATCATGTCTCTCCTGCTACCAAAATATCTCGAAGCCCAGATTTACAATGGCCTGGTCGAGTCTGTGGCAAGCGAGCAAGGTGCTCGAATGGTCTCGATGAAGTCGGCGACGGAGAATGCTGAAGAGATGATTTCTTTCCTCACCCTGAGTTACAACAAGGCCCGGCAGGCTTCCATTACCAAAGAGCTCTTGGAGGTGACCACCGGTGCGGAAGCTCTCCGGTATGCCCGACAAAAAGGGTGACCCGTGAAACGTGAGTCGTGAATCGTGAAAAAACCACGAACCACGAGTCACAAATCACGAACCACGTTTAAACGAAGGAGGTAGGACATTGAAAGTCGGAAAAGTGTTGAGGGTTATCGGTCCAGTAGTGGATGTGGAATTCTTCGCTGAAGAATTACCTGCCTTATACAATGCGATTCAAATTGACAGACCGGATGGGACGAAATTGATCATCGAGGTGGCCCAATATCTTGGCGAGAATGTCCTCCGCTGTATAGCAACGTCCACGACCGACGGGTTGGTCCGTGGAATGGAGGCTCTGGATACTGGAGAACCGATCACCATGCCCGTTGGGAGAGAAACTCTGGGAAGGGTCTTCAATCTCCTTGGAGAGCCTATTGATAAATTAGGTGACTGCCCGACGAAGAAACGATATCCCATCCACCGCCCCCCGCCACCTTTTGAAGAACAGGTTCCTTCCACTCAAGTCTTTGAGACAGGTCTCAAGGTAGTCGACCTCCTCGAGCCCTACGCCAAAGGTGGAAAAGTCGGCCTCTTCGGTGGGGCAGGCGTGGGAAAGACCGTTTTGATCATGGAACTGATTCGTAACATTGCGACAGAGCACGGAGGGTTTTCTGTTTTCGGCGGTGTGGGAGAGCGAACCAGAGAGGGAAATGACCTCTGGCTCGAGATGAAGGCATCCCGCGTTATTGAAAAAACCGTTCTCGTCTTCGGTCAGATGAACGAACCTCCTGGAGCAAGGCTTCGCATCGGTCTCTCTGCCCTTACCCAGGCTGAATACTTCCGGGATGAAGAAGGTCAGGACGTGCTCCTCTTCATCGATAATATCTTCCGTTTTGTCCAGGCAGGCTCTGAGGTCTCGGCTCTGCTCGGAAGAATGCCTTCAGCCGTCGGATATCAACCTACGCTGTCAACAGAGATGGGCGAACTTCAGGAACGAATTACTTCAACCAAAAGAGGGTCCATCACATCCGTCCAGGCCATCTATGTTCCTGCCGATGACCTCACCGACCCGGCACCGGCTACGACCTTCTCCCATCTGGATGCGACCACGGTGTTATCGCGGCAACTGGCTGAATTGGGAATCTATCCAGCCGTCGATCCTTTGGATTCCACGTCAAGAATCCTTGACCCCCGGATCGTAGGTGAGGAACACTATCGCGTCGCCCGTGGCGTGCAACAGGTTCTCCAACGCTATAAAGAGCTTCAAGATATCATTGCGATTCTTGGAATGGAAGAACTCTCTGAGGAAGATAAGCTGACCGTTGCTCGGGCTAGAAGAATGCAGAGATTCCTCTCTCAACCGTTCTTTGTGGCAGAACAGTTTACGGGTTCCCGGGGAAGGTATGTCCCTCTGCCGGAGACGATCCGCGGCTTCAAAGAAATCCTTGAGGGAAAACATGACGACCTTCCGGAGCAGGCTTTTTATATGGTGGGAAACATCGACGAGGTGGTCGAGAAGGCCCAACGATTAAGAGAAGAAATGCATTAAGGATAAAAATCCTAAACCCGGAGCACGAATTTCGAAACAATCTCAATGACCAAAGGACGAAATTCAGAGCATGAGAATAGGGAAGTTTTGAAAATTTTGTCATTCGAAATTAGAATTTGTTCAGGATTTAGAGATTAGGATTTCGGATTTTTCGAGAATCGAATAAGATGGACCAAAGACAATTCCCTCTTGACATCGTGACCCTGAAGAAGGTGTCCTTCAGCGAGGCGATCACGTCTGTGAATGCGCCGGGGACGGAGGGTTATTTCAGCATTCTGGCCAATCATGCTCCCTTTGTATCGAGCCTTAAACCAGGAGTCATCAGGGTGACCCGGGAAAACGGAGAAACATTAAGCTTCTCTACCAGTGGCGGGTTTCTGATGACAGATGGGGAAAAAGTAATCCTTTTGGCCGATGCAGTGGAACGTCCTGATGAGATTGATGTCTCGCGAGCACAGGCTGCAAAGGAGAGAGCGGAAAAGCGATTGGCTGAAAGAACTCCGGAGATCGATGTAGATCGAGCCAGGGCGGCCTTGCTTCGAGCCCTGAACCGCCTCAAGGTCGCCGAATTTACCAAGGTGAAGTAACTGAGCCCCCCAAGTTAAACCTCCCGATCGCAACCCCCCTAAACACATGGAGAACGATCCGCCCAAAAAGATCCTCTATCTCAGGGTCATGGCTTTCTCGGGGCAGATTTCCTGACAGCAGAAGCAAGTAATGCAAGTGTCGGCATCCACCCGGGGGAGGTGCCCATCCATCGACAAAGCCGACACCGGACATTGATCGATGCAGGTGCCGCAATCTGTACACAGCTCAGGATCGGCTTGCGGTCGCAGGATCGTTCGACTCTGGAGGAAAGCCTGCATCGCCTCGTTCCGAAAAATCGCTTCCCCGCCCAACGGAGGAAGCCTGAAATCAGGCAATCGTCTCAACTCCCCGATGAGTTCGACCGTGCCAAGGTCGTAGTCCCCTAAACCCGCGTCCTTGGCCTTCTGAAGAAATCGCAGTCGCCCCGGCTCACACCCCATCATTGTCGCCATGACAGCGTCCACAGCCACGCCGTTGTCAGAAGCCAGAACAAGGCCAATGTTTCTGAGGTCTGGGCAGGCCGGACCATTACCCTCCATACCAACCACGACGTCGACGAGGAACAGGTCGGGGACCCGGAGTCGGAACACCTCCACGATCAACTCATGGAAGCGTTCGGCGCAGCCGGCCGCCTTATGCAGTTTGGCTTTCTGGGCGCCGGGCAAAAGACCATAGCTGTTTTTGATCGCTCCGGTGATGACCGTTAGGCCGTGGGTTTTGAATTTCGGCAGACTGATGATCAGATCGGCCTCTACGACAGCTCGGGAGAGGCTCACCGCGGACATGAAATCGGGGTTAAAATCTACTTTCTGTGAATCGTTCCCGATATTTTGATAATAGCCCTTGGCCGCTTCCATCAAGCCTGTCATTCTGAAGCATTCCTCATCGGCCCCGTAGCCGAAGATCCCTGGATTGTCGCCCACGACGATGGAGGCTGGCCCCATGCTTTCCACCTTTTCCACGACGGCCCTTAGCACCGCGGGATGGGTAGCAATCCCTTCTTCAGGCTTTGAAGCCCGAAGCACGTTGGGTTTTATCAAGACTTTTTTTCCATGAAATTCCAATGGGAAGAGTTCAAAGGCCCGATCTACAGCAGGGCGGACGCTTTCATAGGTCGCAGGATGAATCAACACTTTCGCCATCGATGCCTCGCTTCCAAACCTGAATATTAAACTTTATGATTTTTCCAGTGCAGACAATATTTCTTCTCGAACAAAGCCATCACTCCCGGCGAGAATATCATTTAGAGCTTTCTTGGCCCTTTTGCCGCCAATGCGACCCATCGCCCATGCAATCATACCGAGCACCCTTTGATCATCATGACTACGGAACGCTGTTAAGAGATCCGGGATATACTCTTCGTTGCGGCTGTTTCCCATGGCTCTGGCGACGTTCATCTTCCATCGCCATAGATCTTTATCGGACATATAAAACATATGCGGCCAGATCCTACTGTTAAAATAGGCCTTGTCCATGTGTAGCAATTTAACGAGTTTGAAGTCATCTGCCATCGCAGCTACTTTTTTGTTGACGGGCAACTCCTTAGCCAACCAGGGGGCATTCCGGGGGCATACGTTCTGACAATGATCACAACCATAGACCCACAAACCCATTGGTTCACGAAGCTCCATGGGAGTAATTCCCTGGCCATAGTAAGTGAGATAAGAGATACATCGAGCCGGGTCTATCTTACGAGGTCCGCTTAAGGCGCCGGTGGGACATGCACTGATGCAGGAGTTCTTGCACCAATCAGGGCATCCGACTCGAAGGGTAGGCTCGTCAGCCGAAAATTCCTGGTCCACGACAACCGCTATAGGCAATACCCATGACCCCTGGCAAACAACCTTGTTTGAATAGAATAGGCAGTTCTTACCAAAAGTGCCCATTCCGGATCGAGCAGCGGCTAACCGGTGGGGCAGGTTAAACGGGACTTTTGACTGGATACCATTCTCTTTGAGGAAGGAGCGAAAGGCTTTAATCCTTTTCGCCAAATCATCCATGATGATTCGGTCGTCATCTAAGTAGCAACGACCAAAGTGATTCTCCATAGAGAAGGGAAAGGCTTCCTTAAAATAGACCTCCATTAAAACAATAATCGTCTTGGCATCCTGGAAAATCTGTTTGGGGTCGGTGCCAGCAATAAGATCCAAACCCATTTTATGCGCCCACTGGTATTCTCTTTGCCTTTCCTGCAAAAGCTTCCTCTGGGAGTCAAAAGGATCAGCGGTGGTGAAACCAATATCCCCAAAACCGCATTCGTAGGCTTTTTCAATGATATCGTTTTTGCCAATCATATCGAACGCACCCTATTCCCCTATTTTAGTGCAGTCCGTCCAACACTTCTTTCCACTATTCGTCTCATAAGAGCTGTCATTCCCGCGAAGGCGGGAATCCATTTCACAAAAACTGGATTCCGGGTCAAGCCCGGAATGACAAGTAAAGTAAAAAGATATTTACCCACTAGACCTGCAGAACGACTACCGAACAGCCCCCAGCAATCTTTTTACCAAGGATTGAGACTCCGCCTCGGGTAGACAGTATTTCATTTCTACGAATTTATTTCTGAATTGAGAAATCTCCTTGGCCACGGGTCGATCTTTCAGAATGACCTGACCTATGTACTCCGCCAGTTGAGCAAAGTCATCTTTCTTCATCCCGAACCGCGTCATTTCCTGAACCCCCATCCTCAGGCAGCTCGCTGTGGTAAAGGCCTCGTCATCCGGCGCACCCTGGTAATTGACGATAATGTTATTTTCTT
>DASPPQ010000034.1:0-3010 GCA_035625415.1 Thermodesulfobacteriota bacterium | reverse complement strand
CCGTTATCAGGCAATGGATCACCGACCACCCACAAAGAAGCGAAGAAGCATCATCGTCATCTTAAGAGCTTAATAAAAGCCCCCACTCAGCCTCCGGATCTTTCTCAAATCGTTTGGTCATCAGAGTTTCAAGAATCATATGATGTTTTTTCTCATCTACCCATATCTGTTCGAAGATATACTGAAGCGCGGGTGTCTTGGTCAGGTACTTAATTTCAGCAACAAATTCCCTGTGCTTTTTTTCCATGTCGCTGTGTTTTTTTATTAAATCCCACACCTCTTTTCTTTCCCTTGTCCCCACCACTCTTTTAAAATCGAGGATTTCCAGAGCGGCTCGGCCGAAATCGGCATGTTTACGCGAATCGTGTTGAATGGCTTGCAGCAAATATTTTATGGTTGCATTTTCGGCCTTGTTGATCGCCTTCTCTGTCAGATCAACGACCTCCTCCTCCGTTTTGATGAGTTGATTCACTGCCTTCTTCAGTTTTTCACTGTTTTCTTCGGTACCCATACAAATCGCCCCCTTTCATCCTATTCTTAGCCGCTACGCAGCGGGCTGCGCACTCTCCGAACCATTCGGATTAAAACCTTTTTCCAAAAGAATGATTTTGACCAACTTGAAAATCTCATCAGTCGATATGGAGCTCTTCGAGAGGAAATAATCGGCCTTATATCGGGTGGCTGCTTCTCGATATTCCGGAAAATTGTGACTCGTAAAAATGATAATGGTGATCTCGGGATGATCCGTCTTTATCCTTCTGGCAAGCTCAAGCCCGTTCTCTCCGGGCAACCTGATGTCCATAAAGATGAGCTGGGGAGGAAGAGCCCCAATTTCTTTCAATGCCTCCTCCGAACCCCCCGCCTCGGTGATCGCCATCGAAGGGAATCGGGACTTGAGGCCTTCCTTGAAGACAGCTCTAAACGGAGAGTTATCCTCGATCAGCATTGTCTTAAACATTTTGTCTCTATTCCTCCTCTCCCGCAGGGCTAGTGTACTGCGTCAGAAGTCCCTTTACTTTGAATGTCATTCCGGGCTTGACCCGGAATCCAATGATTTCAACTGGATTCCTGCCCAGGCTTCGCCGAAGCGAGCTTTTGCAGGAATGACAGCTTCTGAACTTATGTAAAGAAGTGTTGGACGCACTACACTAGTTGGTGATAATGTTCTTTTATAATTTAAATCTATTAGAAATAGTGTGGGTCGTAAATGGGGTGAAGGTTGTATTTTATGGCGGAAAAGACAGTATTTCGAGATCAACCTGGGAGGAGACCGGGCGAATAAATCCGGTATCGGAACGACACTTTGCGTCTTAAACCGTGTAGAGCGGAGCAAAAATATAAAATCGATGTTAAAAGGAGAAAACCCTGGTGTACTGCGTCAGAAGTCCCTTTACTTTGAATGTCATTCCGGGCTTGACCCAGCTTGCCTCGTGCTTGACCCGGAATCCAATGATTTCAACTGGATTCCTGCCCAGGCTTCGCCGAGGCGAGCTTTTGCAGGAATGACAGCTTCTGAACTTACGTAAAGAAGTGTTGGACGCACTAGACTAGCGACCGGAAAACGAGAATAACCCTGGGTCCGTCAAACCTTCAGGGAGATCATAGAAAACTTGAGGAAAAAGTTTTCAACTTGCTTATATCTTCCGGAGAAATATTGACAAATCTCACTCCCGATCGATAGTTTTTTTCACCTTCGCCCAACTGGGTATTCACCCAGACCACCTGAACAAGCATTTCGATTGTATTCAACTGAGATTCAGAAGAGAAAAAAAGTTTCAACCTCAAGTTTTGGCCAATCTCCATCTGCTCGGGGAAAAGAATCTGCAATCCGCCTTCGCTGGCATCAAGAGCCTGTCCAGGTTGATTGCCTGGCGAGTCGGCTCGATAATACTCTATCGGGAGACGAATTGGAAATCTCCGGTAAGTTCTTCTTTCAAAATTAGCGATCCCATAACGGGGCTTGGCTCCTTTTTCTGCTGTTCTCATCTGGACCCCCTTGATGGAATGTTGGGAAAAGATCAAACGGTTCATAGAAACGTACTAAATTTCGCCCCTGAGGTCAAGAAAAATTTCATGGAAAAATTTTATGGATGTTGGGTCCGGTGGCCGTATCTTCATGGACGCCATCGCCGTTTCCTCACCGGAACCGACTTTTTAAGACCTGCTTGCGGACGCTTCTATTTTAAATTAGAATAGCTCACACGCCCTATGGAGCTTCTTAGGGCGGTGTGATCTCTTTGGCTCTGGAAAGGAGAGAACAGAAATGAATTTATCCAGGAGGCTGACGGGACATCGATGGACCCGTTCGTCAACAAAGAGAATACGTTTTAAACACTTGCGGAGGACCAGATCATGCCGAGGATAGCCGTTATTCAAAGACCTCCAAAATTTCTGGATCGAGAAAAGACCATTCTCGACGCAGTTTCACTGATTGGCGAAGCGGTTTCCTCCGGCGCTTCATTGGTCGTTTTTTCGGAAGCGTACGTTCCGGGCTATCCTGCTTGGATTTGGCGGCTACGACCCGGCAGCGACTACACCTTGAGCGGGGACCTTCATGCCCAACTGCTGAAAAATTCGGTTACCCTTGAGGGGGAGGATCTTCGGCCCCTGCGTGAAGCGGCAAAGGAACACCGGGTCACGGTCGTATGCGGGATAGACGAACGTGATCATCAGCTGAGCCGGGGGACGATTTACAACACGGTCGTGGTGATCGGACCCGACGGAAAAATATTGAACAGGCACCGTAAGCTCATGCCGACAAATCCCGAACGTATGGTTTGGGGCCTGGGCGATGCTTCCGGTCTGAGGGTCATTGAGACACCGTGTGGGCGCATCGGGACGTTGATCTGCTGGGAGAACTACATGCCCCTTTCGCGGTACGCACTGTACGCTCAAGGAGTCGAAGTGTACATCGCGCCGACGTACGATTACGGGGACGGTTGGATCGGCACCCTTCAGCACATTGCCCGAGAAGGCCGTTGCTGGGTCGTCGGAAGCGGTACCGTGCTGA
>DASPPQ010000033.1:0-21481 GCA_035625415.1 Thermodesulfobacteriota bacterium | reverse complement strand
CCATACAGGCCGTGAATCACTCCGTAGGGTGACGCTCAGCCCTTAGATTTCTTTGTCCCGCTTTGAGCGCCTCCTCTGTTGTTTTCCCTTCGAGAACAATCTTTTATCCATGTTGCTATTGGATTTCACGTAACGTGTGGGTTAATATTATGGATTAATAACAACCGTTAGGAATACAATAAGGAATGCAATACGTCGATGTGGGAGCGCTTGAAGGAAGACATCCGAACCATTAAAGACAGAGATCCTGCGGCGAAAAACATGGTAGAGATCCTTCTCTGCTATCCGGGTCTTCATGCGATCTGGCTCCATCGAATCGCTCACTTTCTGTACGAAGAAGGCTGGTATACAACCGCCCGCCTCTTTTCCCACTTCAATCGATGGTTTACGGGGATCGAGATCCATCCCGGGGCCAAGATCGGTAAGCGGCTCTTTATCGACCACGGAATGGGGGTGGTCATCGGAGAGACAAGCGAGATCGGCGATGATTGTCTCATCTACAAGGGTGTGGTGCTGGGCGGCACCACCCTCGAAAGGAAGAAACGTCACCCCACCCTGGGAAACCGTGTTATTATCGGTTCCAATTCGACAGTTTTAGGAGCGATCACCATTGGGGATGGAGCGAGAATTGGTTCTGGCTCTGTGGTGGTTAAATCCGTTCCAGCCGGTGCCACCATCGTTGGTGTTCCCGGCCGCATTGTGGAATCCATGACTCCGGAAAAGGAAGAACTTGATTTCGAGCATGGAAACCTTCCGGATCCGTTGTCAGATATCATGAAGATGCTTCTTCAGCTTTACAATAAGCTGGAAGAAAGGGTTAATCGACTGGAGGACCAGGAGGAAAAAGATTTAACAAAACGAGGTGAAGGTTCAGGCTGAGGTTAAGATTCGAAGTGAACCCAACCAAACCTAGAACGTTGAAGATAAGCTCTCAGACTTGAGCATCGAAGAATCCCGTCAGGGAAAAAGTATGGCAAAATATCCGAAATTCTTGATGGAGCATTTCCAGAATCCGAGAAATGTGGGCGAGATGTCCAATCCGGACGGGGTCGGGACTGTCGGGAACGCCTCCTGTGGAGATATCATGCAGATCTTTATCAAAGTCAACGGCGATAAGATTGTCGAGGCAAAGTTCAAGACCTTCGGCTGCGGCGCTGCCATTGCCACCAGTTCGATTCTCACAGAGCGGATTAAGGGAGCCACGTTGGATGAAGCCACGAAGATATCGGAAGAAACATCCAGGGAAGTCCTCTCCCAGTTGCCCAAAGAAAAAGTTCCCTGTTTCACCTTGGCCACCGACGCCTTAAAACTGGCCATCGAGGAGTACCGCTGCAAACAAGCCGGAGTTCATGAAAGGGGCGGGTTTGATACGAAGGAGATGGGGAAGGAATAGCGAGTTCGCGGAAGCTAAAGCCTTCCCCCTGCGGTTTTGGTTATGGATTATGGTCTGGCTCGCTGGAAAAAACTTAAATCGATCCCGTAATAAGAGACAACGGTGACAAAAGAAGAAAAGGTCGTTTTTCTCAAGGACCCAAATACGGTCCTAGAACAACTCATCAGGAACTTTATCAATGAGGCTCAACCCAATCAAAGAGCTCAGATCGACCGCGGACTTTACTGGGAAGAACCTCTGGTAGGGTTTGCCTCGGGGATCGATCCCCTTTTTTTGGAGTATAAAACGCTGATCGGTCCCTTCCATCTCACTCCAAGGGAGATCCTCTCAGCAACTCTGAAAGAGAGGAGGAGAGGCCTTCTCTTTACAGAGATCGAGCAGATCAGCGTCATCTCATGGGCCCTCCCCGCACCCGAAGATACTCGCCAAAGCAATCGTCAAGAGAAGCAGTTCCCGTCTAGACTCTGGGCATATACCAGAGATTTTGGGGAAGCCTGCAATAACGCTCTTAGAAAGCATGTCGTGACCTTTTTGGAGGATCTAAGACATATCGCCGTGGCACCCACTCTTTTGCCAACGTTTCAGTATATTAGGGATGAGAAGATAGGCTGGGCCTCACCCTGGTCGGAACGCCATATTGCCTATGCCTGTGGCCTTGGAACATTCAGCCTCAATGACGGTCTCATCACCCCGAAGGGAATGGCCGTCCGATTCGGCAGTGTGGTTACCCTATTGAAGCTGACGCCAAGCGAGAAAAAATATCGCCACCACAGGGAAAACTGTCTCCAGTTCCGGAACGAAAAGTGCGGAAGGTGCATCCCGAGATGTCCCGCCGGCGCGATTACGGAAAAAGGGCATGACAAGGACAAATGTTATGAATATATCCGCTCCGAGCCGCTCCGGGTGAAACGGCTGGAATACGGGTTGCAAAACCCTCCTCCTTCCTGTGGCCTCTGTCAGACCGGTGTTCCCTGTGAATTTGAAATCCCAAGGCCAAATTTGATCGCTTAAGTTCCAGGTAAAGTCGTTAGAGCTTAAGGTTCGAGATGGAACGCTTAATTTCTTGGGGATCGCACGCCAACGTGTCCGAAAGGTGAGGGATGAGAAGACTATCCGTTTTTATTTTCTGTATCGCTCTTTTCTGCGGGGCTCTCCAGGGGATGGCCCAACAACGTCCTTCTTCCATCCAAATCTATTTCTTCTATACGGAGGATTGTCAGTCCTGTCAGGTCATTCTCCAGAGTTATCTTCCGGCACTGAAGACGACGGTCCCAACGCTCGAAGTCAAGACGTTCGACTTGAGTCAGCCGGCTTATTATGAAGCGCTCACCAAACTGGAGAAAAGGTTTGGCCCTACAGGAAACGAACTCCCGATCGTCTTCATCGGAGATCAAATGCTCTCCGGAGAAACGGCGATTATGGAAAAATTGAATCCCCTCCTCCTGGAGGCTCAGGCCAAAGGGGGCGTCAACCCTCCCCCCATTGAAACCTCATCGGTGGCGGAGCCGTCCGCAAAAGGCTTCCCAGTGGACCTTGCCTATTTTTACCAGAAGGGATGCCCAAAATGTGACCGCGCAAACGCCCTCCTCAAGTACATGGCGAAGAAGTATCCTCGGTTGAAAATCAAAGAGGTCGACCTGAATTCGCCGGATGGGAAGCGCTTGAACGAAACCCTGTCCAACCGACTCAATCTTCCTATGGATAAGCGTTTGATTGCACCGAGTGTTTTTGTTGGAAATGATTATCTTCCTCCCGGTGAGATCACAGAATCCAAAGTGGAGGCATTGGTCCAGAGATACGAGCGCGTAGGCGTTGGCGTCAATAATAGTAAAATATCTGAATCAGCGCCGTCCCTATCCCTATCACCGGGGGAGACCAAAAGAGCTGAACAGTCAATTATAGAACGCTTTAAATCCTTTGGAGTCCTGGCCATCCTCTTAGCTGGTTTGATTGAGGGAATGAATCCATGTGCCTTAGCCACTCTGGTTTTTTTCATTTCCTATCTTACCATGGTTGGCAGAAAACGAAAGGAGATCTTCTGGGTAGGGGTAGGTTTTTCAGGAATAGCCTTTGTGACTCATTTATTCCTCGGTCTTGGGATTCTAAGTTTCATCAGGCATCTTTCATTTTTGCCTCTCTTCACACAAATTGTCTATTTTATCACCTTTCTATTCGCCCTTCTTCTTGGAGTCTTTAGCCTTTATGATTACCTCCAGCTGAAAAAGGGACGCCCTTCCAAGATGAAACTTCAAGTTCCGAATTTTTTAAAAAAGAGGATCCACCAGATCATTCGGGTAAGAAGCGATGAGCTGGAGGCGAATAAGGAAAGCACCTCGATCCGCTTCTTGCTGGCCGCTGTCGTCATCGGTTTCATTGTCACCCTTTTGCAATCTACTTGTACAAGTCAGGTCTATCTCCCCACAATCCTTTTTGTTACGAATATCCCTTCCCTCAGAGGGAGTGCTGTTTTGTACCTCATTTTGTATAATCTCCTTTATGTCCTTCCATTATTGGTCATCTTTGGGATAGCCTACTGGGGAGTCACTTCGGAACAGCTTTCCTTTTTTCTCCAGAAGAGGATATCCACCATTAAGCTCCTCACCTCTGCTTTCTTTTTCGCCCTGGCGGGGATATTGATTTTAAGCTTGATATAAGTCATAAAGATGCTATTCGAGTCCTGCACCATTGCCCGTATGCTCTTTTGTCCGGCCGATCCTGAGAAGGTCCTGCTGATGGATGAGGTATCGGGCCAGATTTGAAACAAATCGTCTCAAAATAATGAAAGGAGTAGGCTTAAATGAACAACACGGTTGAGGAACAATCCGCTGAATCGAAAGCGGGAAAGATGAATCGGAAAACCATTGTCTTTGCGGCCGCCGCAGTCGTCATACTGGCAGGGGCCTTCCTTTTTTACTTTTTCTATCTCCAAAGTCCACGACGCTTGGTTCTTGCCAAGGTGAATGATGAAAAAATCACGGTGGCACAATTCAACAAGGAGATCGCCAAAGTGGAGCCTCCTTTAATAAGAGATATGTTTCGGGAGGAACCCGATAAGCTTCTCGACCGACTGGTCGTAAAGACGCTCCTTTTACAAGAGGCAAAGAAGCAAGGTGCATCGGCTCCGGTTCAAACCTATAAGGATGCGGCCAAGAACCCTCTCCCGCCCGACGATTCGATGATCGTTGAGTTTATCGGCAAAAAGTTCTCTTCCCCACCGGAGGTAAAACCCGAGGAGGTTGAGGGATTCTACAAGACGTATAAGGATAAAATGGGCGGGAAACCCTTAAAGGAAGTGGCTCCGGCCATTGAACAGTATATCAGGGAAGCGAAGCGACAAGATGCATTGGAGCAGTATTTGGTGGAGCTTCGAAAAAATGCCAAGGTGGAGATCGACCAGAAACAGTTACAAAGAATTGCAGCCAAGCAACCCGAGATGAATACGGAGGAAGATCTGAAGAAGGCCCTCACGAGCGGAAAGCCCGTCTTGGTAGATTTTGGAGCAAACTCTTGCCTCCCCTGCCGCCAGATGAGACCCGTTCTCAAGGAAGTCGGCACGGAATATTCGGAGAAGGCAAGGGTTCTGGTCATCGACGCTTATAAGAACCAGAATCTTGCGCAGGAGTATAAGGTGTTCATGCTTCCTACTCTGGTCTTCTTCGATTCAAAGGGAAAGGAAGCTTTCAGGAATGTTGGCATCATGGAAAAAGAGAAGATCGTAGCGAAGCTGAAAGAAATCGGAATGGAAACGTAATCCGATTGCGGAACGCGCCTGCCTCGCCAATGCCTCATCAAGGCGGGGATTGCTGAATGCCCAATATCGACTCAAAAAGTATCGTTCTCAGGGCTTAACGTTCTAAAATTCAAACCGTGCCCGCAGCCTCAATGTGCTGCCACAGCCCCATCTGTTCAAGTGCTTTGCGAACCGGCTCCCGTGAAGGTTCGGGCGTCCCCATCCAGAAGGCAAGGACAACCGCCCGCGTTTCCACGCCTCCATTGGCGCCGCATTCTTCTCCTCCTTCCTGCGCGATGATTTGGGCCGCGCCGTGAATGACCTTCAACCGTGCAATTTGTGCCAACGGGGGTGGCACAAAGGCCATCAGATTTTCCAAGACTGAAGCGGCCTCGGGACTCAGGCGAACGCCGCTCACGTCCGGTAAGACATTCTCCGTAAGCGTCTGACGATTGATAATGGCCTCGATGAAAGCATCAAACTTCTTCAGAATCGCTTGATGCCTCTCTCGGTTAACCCGCACCACCTTTTCAGCCCATCGCCTGCAGTAGCCGCATTCATCACACGAGCTGTGATAGCAGTCGTGGGTCTTGAAATGCTCGGCGAAACCATCCAGGGCCCGATTGTCTATCTGCATCACGTCCGAGAAGGAATAACCGAAGATGTCAGCCATCTCGAGCATCAGGTCGATGTTCACAAGATCGGGCCGTATGAGGTACTCCAAATTGGGCGGATTATAGGCATTCTGCCGGGGCAACGTCAGCAGCTCGACGAGATTTCCGTCGAAGCGGCGCTGTTCATACGCCCGGACGACCTGCATAAGGGTCTCCGTGTTTCGGAATCGTTCGAGCAATTTCAGAGAATCGATCCCTATCTCGTCGTAATCGCCCACATCTTCGGGACGGATCCAACGGGCCTTGATGAGTTCGTCGGGTCTCCCTAATTTCATTCTCTGGCAATAGACCTGGCAATGATCGAGAACAAAGCCACCGCTGATGTGACCTCCCTGGGCCGAGTGAGACATCATGTTGATATGGTTCGTGTCGAGATAACACAGGTAGAGGCAGGAGGGATTGGCGATCACCTCGAGCTTGCAGCGAAGGGCCCGCCGCATCGAACGAAGGGAGGCGAAGTCGCGCGTCGCAGACTCCGCCAGAATGATCCCGTCCGCGCCAAGGTCTTCCCAGTACTTGGCTCGCTTGACGTTGGCCACGCGTGCCCAGCTCGAAACCACGACCTTAAAATCGGGAAAATGCCTCTTGATCCACACGAGCAGGATGGGTAGCGTGACCGTCACCATATCGGTGCCTGTCTTGGCCACCCATTCGATATGGTCGAACAGATTACGGTTTCCCTCGCGGGTCATCTCGAGGTTGTCCTGACAGGCACCGTTGAGAAGATAGTTGAAATGAAAGCCGCGCTTGCGAGCCTCGGCAACGAATTCTTTCGCCGGTTCGGGTGCGACCTTCGGCGCCAAAAAGGAACCTCTGCCGCCTCCAAAAGGATCGTCGGTAATCTGTCCAAAGAGCGTCTCCACACGGGAAGACTCGCCGCTCAGGCGTTCCAAAAGTTTCGGGTCCCAATTGCAAGCAACTGAATACTTCATGAAGCAAGGCCTCCTCTCGTGCTCTGCGACATCCGTATCCGATTTTGTACTGAAGAGTTAAGGTCTGGGTTGAGCTTTCGCGAAGATACACTTCCATTAACCTAAATTTCTCGCCCTCGCAACTCCTTTCGTCTTCAAACAGTGCTCTCGTCCGTTGACAATTCACCAATCTGACGGTATCTTAGACTCAATAAAGGTTTAAAGGATCGAGTTAAATACGCTTGAGCCCCAGAACCCTCGAATCCTTGTCCCCTTTTATTTAGATCCAAGGAGGTTAATCATGGAGCTGAAGACTGAGCGGTTGGAGATCCCGGAAGGATGTAACGTCATTTTTGGCCAAACCCATTTCATCAAGACGGTGGAAGACCTTTACGAGATCATGGTGGGCTCCGTTCCGGGCGCGAAATTTGGAATTGGATTCTGTGAAGCCTCGGGTGATTGTCTCATCCGGCTGGAAGGAAACGATGAAACCTTGAAGGAAGCAGCCGAGAAAAATGCTCTGAAGATTGGGGCAGGTCATACCTTTGTCGTCGTTCTGAAGGATGCCTTCCCGATCAATGTCCTCAACGCGGTCAAGATGTGTCAGGAGGTCTGCACTATTTTCTGTGCCACGGCAAACCCCGTGGAAGTGATTCTCGCTCAGTCTGAACAGGGCAGAGGAGTCCTGGGCGTGATCGATGGCTCTTCTCCGAAAGGCGTCGAAAAAGAGGATGGGATGGTGTGGAGGAAAAACCTGTTGAGGAAGTTTAAATATAAACTGTAACCAGTCGGTGAGAAATCCCGATGACGGAGAATGAGATCATCTTACATTTTCATCGACGGCCTAATGCTCTCATGAGCATTGCACTCGCCGTTTCCGGAATTTCAACTCATTTCAAAATGGGCGACCGTGTGCCGAAAATCAAGGCGGTGTGGGAAGATGTGAAAATAGACCCCGATCATCTTAAGGATTTCGGAGAAGCCTGCGGACTGCCTCCGCATGGTGAGTTTCTCGATCCCCTGTATCCCCTGACGCTCATTTATCCCCTTGTCCTTAGGGTCCTCGGCCATAAAAAGGCGCCTTTAAGCGTATTTCGCATGTTAAATACGAGGTTGCAGGTCACTTCGAATCGCCGAATCGGACCGGATGAACCTCTGCGGATCGTCTGTGAAACCGAGTCCCTGCGGATTGTCCCTAAAGGGCTTGAATTGGATTTGATCTCTGCGGTTCGGACCGATCATGAAACCGTGTGGGAATCCTTACATACATTTTACTATCGCGGAGAATTCGGAGAATGGAATCCCTCCCATTTTGACCAACCGGAACTCTTAGCTATTTCAGAACCTAAGACATTGGCCTCCTGGTATCTTCCGGATGGCGTCGGGTTCCGCTTCGCCAGGATCTCAGGGGATAGCAACGGGATTCACTACAGCAGTTCATACGCGAGGCTATGTGGTTTTAAAAGGGATTTTGCTCAACCGCTGTTAATATTAACAAAAAGCCTGAGTTGCTTTTCGGATTTCGATCCATCCAGATTCCGTCTGCTGGCTCTGTTCAAAGGACCTGCCTATTACAAGAGCACCATCTCCCTCAAGGGCGTATCGAGCGGGGAAGGAATTCGATTCGACATTTATTGCGAGGATAACCCAAGGCCTTCTCTCTCCTGTCAACTTTCAAGAGCCTGTTGAAAAACCCATTTTTTTCGGGCTGATCAAAAATGCCCAGATCCAAGACGCCCGAAATCCTGGGGAGTGAGGCGTACTTGAATGTACGCTGCAACGACGAAGGATGAGGGGAACGCCGCAGATGGGGTTTTTCAAGAACCTGTCAAGATGACACCAAGCACGCGCGATTCAAACCTTGGCGACGCCTTTGAGAAACCTGCGTAACTTAAGAGGTCAGCGTCATTCGAGCAGAGCCTAACGGGTATTCTCGGAGCGATGAAAAGTTTCTCTCCGTAAGGAATGGAAAAAAGCGGGGAATTTCTCTAACAATTTGCGCTATGGCCCATCTGCTGGAAAATCAGGTCCCGTCTTTTACCAGACATTCCAGGGCCGTGATATACTCCTCCGTCATGCAAGTGGGGATCCGATGTTTCTGCAAACATTCAAAACATTTACTCGGCTCATAGAGAGGGGTGCTCACATATTTCTCTCCCCCGTCCGGAAAGAGGGTAACGATCAAACCCCGACTCATCTCTGTCGCTTTCTGTAATGTCCCCCACATGGCCGCCCCGGAACTGATCCCACAAAAGATTCCCTCCCGGATGGTTAGGACCCTCGCCATCTCAAAGGCATCCTCGTCCTTGACATTGATCTTTTCATCCAATCGTCTTGGATCGTAGATCTCCGGCACATACTGAGAGCTGAGGTTTTTCAACCCCTGGATACTCGAGTTGGGATAGGGCTCCACGCCAACAATCTTGACTTCAGGATTGTGTTCTTTCAGTCGCTTCGAAACACCCATCAAGGTCCCGGTGGTTCCTATCCCCCCGACGAATAGATTGACCTTCCCTTTGGTAGCCTTCCAGATTTCTTCACCCGTCGTCTCATAATGGGCGAGGACATTATACTTACTCTCAAATTGCTGAGGCATGAAATATTTAGGATCTTTGGCCATCTCCTCAGCCAAATCAATAGCTCCGTCCATTCCCTTGGAACCCTCGCTTAAAATAATCTTTGCTCCAAAGGCCGTGAGGATCTTTCTTCTTTCCATGCTCATGGTCTCCGGCATCACCAATTCTAATCGGTATCCTTTGACCGCACAGACCATGGCCAGAGCAATGCCGGTATTTCCGCTGGTAGGCTCGATGACAATCTTATCCTTCGTCAGAAGCCTCTCCTTCTCCCCGTACTCAATCATGTATTTCGCAATCCGATCTTTCACAGAACCGGCTGGATTATATCGCTCCAACTTTGCATAGACCTTTACCTTCTTATTGGGAACAATATGATTGATCCTCACCAAAGGCGTGTCTCCCACTAAATCGACCATATTTTTGCCGACACGATACATCGCTGTTCTCCTGCCTCCGCGCTACTCAAATGACGTGAGTCGTGAATGGTGAATCGTGTTATGAAAAGTCAAATCTCCCTCGAATCACGAATCAGCACGAGTCACGCCATGAGGGGTTCAATGACGCTGAGGATCTCAGCGCCATTGTCCGTGATGGCAATGGTATGCTCAAAATGGGCGGAGCGTTTTCCATCCGCCGTCACGACGGTCCAGCCGTCCGGGAGGACCCTGACCTCATAGGTTCCTTCGTTCACCATGGGCTCCAAAGCGAAGACCATTCCCTTCCCGAGTCTCGGTCCCTGGTGGGGCATCCCAAAATTCGGAATCTGCGGTTCCTCATGGAGTTCTCTCCCAATCCCATGTCCTACGAAATCCCTGACCACAGAGAATCCATGAGATTCCACCCAGCTTTGAATGGCGTAGGAGATATCAAAAAGTCGGTTTCCTACTTTCGCTCTTTCGATACCAATATAAAGCGCCTTCTCCGTCACATCGAGAAGTCTTTTGGCTTCCGGATCTACCTCCCCCACGGGAAACGTGATGGCTGCATCTCCGAAATAGCCAAGGTAATTGACCCCTACGTCCAGGCTCACAATATCACCCTCTTTCAATCGGCGCTGGCCTGGAATGCCGTGAACGACTTCATCGTTAATGGAAATACAAAGGGTTGCAGGAAATCCCCTATAACCCTTGAAGGCGGGACGGGCTCCCTTTAAAAGGATGTATTCTTCGGCCACTTGATCCAATTCCTTTGTCGTGATTCCTGGCTGAATCATACCCCTCAATTTTTCAAAGACCTCTGCCACCATGACATTGGACCTCTTCAGTTGCTGGATCTCCCGCTCGGATTTCAGGATAACCATAGCACTAATATGCATTTGAACCATGGAATTGTCAACATTCCGACCCCGCCAATTCAGACACCGAACTCTCGCCTGTCGAAGAACTTTTCCGACGAGCAGGTCAGACATTGGACATCCGATAGGCGTTTCGCACGGGTTAAAATTCAGATTTAGAATTTCTCAACCTCCATCTTCGCGTCGGACTCGAGTTTCATTCTCTTGTCTGAGGTCTACTGTCTTATTGTCTGAATCACAGATTTAACGACCCGCTTTTTATTGACTTTTCAACACCATTCGGTAATATTGTTCTGTACGCCCCATGAGGTGTTAGAGATGATTTCAAGATATACCGGACCGGAGATGGGAAAGATTTGGGCGGATCAGAGAAAGTTTGAAGCCTGGCTCCAAATCGAGCTTCTCGTCTGCGAGGCCCTTTCCCAGTTAGGTGAGATCCCGGCACAGGCTGTCCGAGAAATCAAGGAAAAAGCCTCCTTCGATATTCACCGTATTGACGAAATAGAAAAAGTAACGAAACACGACGTCCTCGCCTTCCTGACCAATGTGGGGGAGTCGATCGGTCCCCTTTCAAGATATTTCCATTACGGTCTCACATCCTCCGATATCCTCGACACCTCTCTGGCCCTGCTCTTGAAGGAGGCTTCTGCACTCATCCTGCAAGACATCCACCGGCTCTTGGAGGTACTAAAGAAAAAGGCCTTCCAGTATAGGGAGACCTTGATGATCGGCCGATCCCACGGCATCCACGCCGAGCCCATCACCTTCGGCCTCAAAATGACCCTCTGGTACGATGAGATGAAAAGAAATCTCATCCGCATGGAGAGGGCCAAAGAGGCGGTGAGTGTGGGGAAGATCTCGGGAGCAGTCGGGACTTTTGCCCATATTCCACCCTCTGTTGAGGAATTCGTCTGCGGGAGATTGGGACTCAAACCCTCACCCATCTCGACACAGATCGTCCAGAGGGATCACCATGCTGAATTCTTCGCCACCCTGGCCATCATCGCCTCCTCAATAGAAAAATTTTCTGTAGAGCTCCGGCACCTCCAGCGTACGGAGGTCTTGGAAGCCGAGGAATTCTTTTCCAAGGGGCAGAAGGGTTCCTCTGCCATGCCCCATAAACGCAATCCCATCTCCTCAGAAAATCTCTCCGGTCTGGCACGATTGGTGCGATCTTACAGCCTGGCGGCTTTAGAAAACATTCCGCTCTGGCATGAGCGTGACATCAGCCACTCCTCCGTGGAAAGGGTGATCGCCCCGGATGCTACGATTTTAATCGACTACATGCTCAACCGCCTCAGCTCTCTGGTCGAGAATCTCATCGTCTACCCGGAGAATATGAAGGCAAATCTGGAGAAGATGGGGGGTCTCATTTTTTCCGAATCGATCCTTCTCTCTCTGGCCCGAAAGGGTCTCTCGAGGGAAGAGGCCTACGGGGTGGTGCAAAGAAATGCGATGAAGGTCTGGGAAAAGGGCGAGGATTTCAAAACCCTTCTCTCCAAGGATGAAACCATTGAGCGCCTCATGACCGGAAAGGAATTGGATGCTCTCTTCGATGTCCGGGCTCATCTGAAACACGTTAACGATATCTTCCGAAGAGTATTTGGAGAGGCTTAAGATGAAGAAGGATCAAAAACCTACCCCTGACCTGAGAGATCTTCTCCGAATCAGAGAGCCTTCAGATCGAGGCGGGAAGAAACCCATTTTTAAAAAGACCCACTTTACAATCTGGTATTTTGTCATCGCCTTTCTCATCGTCCTGCTCATCCAGAATTACATCAGCTCCAGAAGGGATGAGGATGTCATCACTTACAGTGAATTCAAGGAGTCCCTCCGGGCCGACAAAATCAAAGACCTGGCCATTACTCCCGAAGTAATCACGGGGAAGAGGGAGACCGAGAAGGGTTTAAGAAAATTTCAGACGGTGCGGGTGGAAGATGCGGATCTGGTGAAAGAATTGGAGGCCCACCACGTCAAGTACGAAGGGAAGGTCGAAAGTAAATGGTTGACCAATATTGTCTCGTGGATTATTCCCCTCGTTTTCTTCTTTATATTATGGCGGATCCTCTTCTCCCGAATCGGAGCCGAAACAAGTGTGATGTCCTTTGGAAAGAGCCGGGCTAAAATTTACGCCGAGAAGGAGAAGAAGATCACCTTCACCGATGTGGCCGGAATTGACGAGGCCAAAGAGGAATTGAAAGAGGTGGTGGAGTTTCTGAAAAGTCCGGGAAAATTTCAACGCCTCGGTGGGAGGATCCCGAAAGGAGTCCTCCTGGTGGGAATGCCCGGAACGGGGAAAACGCTGCTCGCCCGGGCCGTGGCCGGAGAGGCGAACGTTCCCTTTTTTTCCATCAGCGGCTCCGATTTTGTGGAGATGTTTGTCGGCGTGGGAGCGGCAAGGGTCAGGGATCTCTTCGCACAGGCTCAAAACCATGCTCCGTGTATCATCTTCATCGATGAACTGGATGCCCTGGGAAAAGCCCGAGGAGTCAATCCGATGGGCAGACATGACGAACAGGAGCAGACCCTCAACCAGCTTCTGGCGGAGATGGATGGCTTTGACCCGAATACGGGGGTGATCATCATGGCCGCTACCAACCGGCCTGAAATTTTGGACCCGGCTCTTCTCCGGCCGGGGAGGTTCGACCGTCATGTGGTGGTCGACCGACCCGATATCGTCGGTCGGGAGGAAATTCTAAAGCTTCATGCCCGCAATATCACATTATCTCCGGACGTCGACTTGAAAGTCATCGCTTCAAGAACGCCTGGATTCGTTGGGGCAGATCTTGCCAATATCGTGAATGAGGCTGCCCTGCTGGCTGCCCGAAAGAATAAAGAATCCGTGGAAATGGCTGATATTGAGGAGGCCATTGACCGCGTGGTGGCCGGCCTGGAGAAAAAGAACCGGTTGATGTCGAAGAAGGAAAAAGAGATCGTTGCCTTTCATGAATCCGGTCACGCCATTGTGGCCACCCTGGTGCCGAATGCCGACCCGGTTCGCCGTATCTCTATCATCCCGAGAGGGATCTCTGCCTTAGGCTATACGCTTCAATTGCCTACGGAGGACCGTTATTTGATGACTAAGACAGAGCTCCTCGACCGCTTGGCGGTTCTGCTGGGCGGAAGGGTCGCCGAGGAAATCGTTTTCGGAGAGATCTCTACCGGTGCCCATAACGATCTCCAGCGGGCGACGGACATTGCCACCAGCATGGTCAAAGAATTCGGGATGAGCCAAAAATTGGGTTATGTCACCTTCGAGAAGGAAAAACAGCCCCTTTTCCTCCCCTCTTCAATGTTCCCCTCGAGGGAATACAGTGAGGACACGGCCAAACAGATTGATGAGGAAGTGAAGAAGATTGTGGACGAGACCTATCTCAGGGTCAAGGAAATATTGACGGCTAAGAAGGATAAGCTGGGAGAGCTTGCCCGTCTCTTGCTTGAAAAAGAGGTGGTTGAGGAGGCGGATCTGAAAAAGATACTTGAGTTACCTCCCGCCAGCGCATGACAAAAAAAATCTTAAGACATCTTCGGGCAAAGATGTTCGCGGGAATTTTGGTCATCCTTCCCCTCGGGATCACCTTTCTCGTCTTGAAGTTTGTCTTCAACAGCCTGGACAGTATCCTCGGCCCCCTGATCCCCGACATCAACATCTTCCTTTTCCATCATCCCTTCCATCTCCCTTACGTGGGGCTCATTAGCTTCCTGCTCCTGCTCTATCTCATCGGCTTGATCACCACCAACGTCCTGGGCCGCAAATTGATTGGTTGGGCGGATCGTCTCTTCACGGCGATCCCGGTGGTCAAGAATATCTATACGTCCTCTAAACAGCTGACCGATGCCTTCTCAGCCACGCGAAAAGGCTCCTTCCGGCAGGCCGTTTTTGTCGAATTCCCGCAGGAAGGAAATTATGTGCTTGGATTTGTGACGAATGAGTTAACGGACCTCGATCGCCAGACGAAGGTGACCGTGTTCGTCCCCACGGCCTTTGTCCCGCCTCAGGGCTTCCTCCTCTTTCTCCCCAAAGAAAAGATACTTCCTGCCCAGTTGACTGTCGAAGAGGCGATCAAGGCCATCATGTCCGTGGGGATCGTCACCCCTCACACGCTTTCGGTTACGTTACCCCGCTCGAAATCTGAAAAGGAATAGGTTGAAAATTTTAGGGGAATGAAGTATCTTAATCCAAAAATTGAAGGAGGGTCTTAACTATGGAGGGTATTACGCTTCTGATCGCAGTGGTCGCACTCATCATTGCTATCCTCGCCTATCAGCGCACAGGGGGAACCGCAGAGCTGAAGCGGCAAATCGAAGGCGCCGCTTCTTCTCCTGATTTGAAGAAACAGATAGACGCCTTGCTAGCGATGACCGATTCCTTGAGAGAGAAGACGGCCGATGCGCTGGACCGTTTAGAAAAGGCCATCCGGAAAACAGAAAAGGGCGAATAGGCCAAACAGACCCTACGTCGAAATTGAGGCTTCATGGATAAACCCTTACAAGTTCTCTTTGCAACGCCTGAGGCCGTCCCTTTTGCCAAGACAGGAGGGCTGGCGGATGTGGCGGGAGCCCTTCCTAAATCCCTCCGGGAGTTGGGATGTGAGATCAAGCTCATCATGCCTTATTACCGGATGGTGAAAGACTCCGGCCTTCCCCATCAGTCTCTGGCCGAGGAGATCGAAATCCCTCTCGGTTACGAGAAGCTCAAGGCCGATATTTATCAGGGCCGTCTGAACCAGGACATCCCGGTTTATTTCATCGGCCGAGAGGAGTTCTTTGACAGGCCGCACCTCTACGGTACGGCCAAGGGTGATTACTTCGACAACGCGGAGCGCTTCATCTTCTTCTCCAAGGCCGTCCTCCTCTTTTGCCAGCTTATGGGGTTCTCCCCCGATATCATCCACCATCACGAATGGCAGACCGGATTGATCCCGGCCTATCTCAAATCGGTCTACCGGAACGATCCTCTCTTATCCCGTACGGCGGCGGTGTTCACCATTCACAACATTGCCTATCAAGGATTGTTCAAGAAGGAAAAATTCTGGGTCACCGACCTCCCCGCAGAAATGTACAACCCGGAAGGGATCGAATTCTGGGAGAGGATCAACTTCATGAAGGCGGGAATTGTTTATGCCGATGCGATCAACACCGTGAGCAAGAAATATAGCGAAGAGATCCAGACCGTTGAATATGGATACGGGCTGGAGGGTATTTTGAGAAAGAGAAGGAGTCGTCTTTACGGAATCCTCAACGGAGTGGACTATAAGGAGTGGGATCCCGCTGACGACCCGCACCTGATCGCCCGATACGACTTGAATGATCTTCACGGCAAAAAGGAATGCAAAAAGGACCTCCTCAAAGAATTCCATCTCCCCTCAACACTTGGGAACGCTCCTCTCTTAGGAATGATCTCTCGGTTGGCCGATCAGAAAGGATTCGACCTGCTAATGGAAATTTTAGAAGAACTTTTCACCCTCGACATCGGGTTCATTCTTCTGGGCACAGGGGATCAGAAATACCATGATCTCTTTACCCAGATCGCTCACAAGTATCATCAAAAAGCGGGGATCCGGATCGCCTATGATGACAAACTGGCCCATAAAATCGAGGCTGGAGCAGATTTCTTTCTCATGCCATCCAGATATGAGCCATGCGGCCTCAATCAAATTTATAGCCTCAAATATGGGACCATCCCCATCGTGCGTGCGACCGGCGGGCTGGACGACACCATCACTCCTTACGACCCCGTCTCAAAAAAAGGAAACGGGTTCAAATTCGTCCGTTACGAGGCCAAAGAGTTCCTGAACACCATCAGGGGAGCCATCCGGATTTATTCGCAGCCAGAACATTGGAAACAACTCCTCAGGAATGCCATGACAGCGGACTTCTCCTGGAAAAGATCGGCTGAGGCTTACCTTCAACTCTACCGGAAAGCCTTGGAGGAGAAAATGAGGTCCCTATGAAGAATCAAAGAGCCTACACCTTGATCGGAGGAATCCTCATTGTCATGACTTTATTTCCTCCGGGCCTCCTTTCTGCCAAAATGCCTCCCTTAACAAATTTTGAACACCCCAGGCTGATCGAAACACGAGAATTATTTAATCTGATTGACCATCCTTCCATTCGTATCGTTGACATGCGGACGTCGCTCTCCGACTATCTCAAAGGCCATATCCCGGGCGCTGTCTACCTCCATTTTGAAAATCTCCAGGTTCCGGATAAGGGCGTCCCCGACCAGGCTCCCGACCGGATCTGTTTGGAAAGATTATTGGGAGATAACTTAGGCATTTCCAATCCCACTGGGATCATCCTCTACTCTGAAAAATCAAACCCGAATGCGACGCTCCTTGCCTGGACCTTGGACTACCTAGGCCACAAGAAGGTGGGCGTCCTGAACGGAGGCTGGGAGAAATGGGTCTCAGAGAGATTTCCCACCACCCAGGTGTATCCCTCTCTTTCTTCTAACAAAAAATTCTTCGGGAAAGTGATTCGAGAGACGGCCGCCGAGAAGAAATGGATTCAGGATCGACTCTCCGTCAAGAATGTGGTGATCGTGGACGCCCGCCATCCAAGAGAATACAGCGGCGAAGAGGGAGAAGAGGTGCGCAGAGGGCATATCCCCGGAGCCAAGAATGTATTTTGGGAGTCGACTCTGGAGGGAGAAGAGGTGCGGGCTTGGAGGAAAAAAGAGGATTTGGAAAAATTCTTTGCAGAATCCGGCGTGACGCGGGGAAAACAGATCGTCGTCTATTGCAGAACAGGAAGGGAAGCGAGCCATCTCTATTTCACCCTGAAATATGTTCTTGGGTTTCCCCATGTGTTTCTCTACCGGGGGTCCTGGGTCGAGTGGTCTGCGGACAAGACCCTGCAGGTCAAAATCGGCATGGATCCTTAAAGCGGAATTTCTGAAAAACTCCATAAATCTCTCATTAAAAGAAACCTCTCAATTCTTGAAAAAGATGCCCCCTTTCTGTAAGGTTTCTAAAAGGGAAAAATCAAAGAATTGAGTAACGTTCCCCGTCCCAACCTCCCAGTCCCACCAGGATCCCTGCGCAAGAGTCCTTCCTATAATAGAGTTTTAGCGTATTTTGTTTTTAATACAATATTTCACATCGAAATCAACAGGCTTTCAAATTGAAAGTACTCTCATTTCTCCCACCTCCATCACGTTTAAAATATTTTCTGTTGAACGTACGATTTCTTTTTTGAGGTCCTTTTGCGATTGAATGGGAAGAAGCAAGCATTTCATTTTTAGAAATTCACTGCTGTCCGCGAAGCGTCTAATTATCTTCTGGACTTCTGAAGGAGATATTTCCCTTAAATGGGTTAAAGCCCCGCGGAACTCATCTTCTTTGTAACGCTCTGTGATATCATATTCTCGGAATCGCATGCGGGATTGGAGGATATCGATCAGTTTTGTCTCTCCTAACAAGGTAAAGAGGGAGATGCTTCGCATTCCATCCTGAATTACCTCTCGTCTCCGCTCCCATCCCAATTCAAATCTGGTTTTATAGTCCAGCTCGCTTAGACTCTCTAAATTTCTTAAAAGGGCAATCTGATTTTCCGCAGATTGAAACCATCGAAACAGTGTATGCTGACTGACCGCCACAAGATGTTCTTCCCTATCCTTTAGCTTGCTTTTTGCTTCTATCTCCTGCAATGTATATTCGAATGTCAGGTACAGAGTCTTGGCCCGAAACGCAATTTCCGTGATCTCTCTTTCGCGGCGGGAGTCTCTGTGATAATACTGCTTGTATTTCCCTTCTAAGAGTTGCCTGGCCACGCTGAACTTTGTAAGTTGCTCCTGAATTTTTTTATAGGTTTGGCGGGTCTCGGTAATGATATCTATTGGAATATTCCTCCCCGCGGCAATCATCAAGCATAGTCCCTGAAATTGATCCATCGTCTCACTAAGGTCAAACCGGGTATTCTCCATGATTCGTTCTAAGCCTGCCGCAGTTCCTTGAAAACTATCTCGCTCCACAATCTACCTCGAACTTGGTCCGCTCAGATACATCCCTCACGGGCGGCCACAGGTCTCTCGTCGTTTGGCCTTATTCGTGTCCTTTATCTTGTTAATTTTTTTCGGAGCAAGAATGATGCCAGGTAGTCAAAAATCGATAACCATTTGAAAATTAATGTATCTTTAGAATTATTTCTTGATTGGAAGACCTGTCAGTACAACAAAAATTGGCAGCTCTTTGCGAATCTATCAAAAGTGTGCGGATAGCAAGCCGGGAAATTGACTTTCCCTTTCAAGAGCTCATAAATAGCTATTCATTCATTGTTTGTTACGACAAAAATTGGCACTTTTTTGTTCTTACCTGTAATTTAGTTCTTAAATATTCCCTTAGAAAACAACTAGTTCAACCATCGAATCCCTCTTGGCATTCAAATTGCGTTATTAATTCGAAGATTCTTCAGAAAATGCTGAAGAAGTCATGCGACTACTCATGGAGCGGAAAGCCACGAGATCCAGATTCTGCAGATATATTTCATTAAGGTGGAAGTATGAGGTAATCTCTTAAAGGAATATTGGGTATATGATTGTTTATAAATTTTATTTACGTGATGCAATAAAGGGTGACATATTTCTTGGCACATTACCAGAGAGGAGAAAAAATCCACAAAGAGTTATTGAAGAACCCATTGAAGAATCCATTATTAACTGGGGAAGAAAATATTTTGGTACGGATGCCAAGGATGAGGATATCTTTTTCATTAAAACTGTTATAGAGGAACGCGAGAAACGGGACCCAAACCTCTTTCCACCATAAATGACTCAGGGAGAAGACACCAAAGAAATGGCTCTGCCTTTATCCCTTCCACATCTCCGTTGGTAATCATCAACCCCCATATCATCCTGCTATTGTGAACTTGTAGGCAATTATACTTGGACCACCCCCTTCTGAAAGTGAGATTTAGTTGTTAGCATGGCAAGAAGGACCTTCAGCAATTTATGAGCCACGGCAAGGAGTACTTTTTTACCGAAGGAAACTTGATCAGAAAGCGGAGCATCGTCTCGGTATGCTCCAATAACTCTGTGACCTATCACATTGCCTAATTTGTGTGCATCAGCAATTTCCTAAGATAAAAGGTAGATCCATTTTCTGGTTTCCAGGGGTGGTAGGGAGCGCAGAAGTGCTATGGTGAACCTAAACGGACAGGAGACTGGAAACGGTGGATACAGCCAAGAGAATACCTAACGTAACTCGCCATTCTCTGACCCTCCGGTTGCATTGGACAGTCAATAAAACGTCATTAATCTTTATTACTTCGAAATTCTATTTTTTATGAAAACCTTTAAAAATCAAAGCGTTATATAAATTAATTGGTTTTGGCATTGAAATTGCTCATACCAGAGTTAAGAAAAAATTCTGAATCATATTTAGCGATAAAGCCAAACCACGAGCAATCGTGGGAAGGAAAGCCACGGGTCCCTTCGGGATAGCCAGGTTGCCAAAGTTGTATGTGAATTGCAGGGACCGGATTCCCTTGGCTTTATCAAAGTGAGAATCCGATTTTTGTTTTTGGGAAAGCTTATCCTGTATGAGATGGGAGAAAATGTGGAGAAAGCGACACTGACTCTTAATCCTCTCAGCAGCGGACGCCGGACAGAAGTTTCAAGCATCCAGGGAACAGTACGAAGCAATCGAGAAGAGGGGAAGATAAAGTCAGAAACCCTTCCCGAGGGTTTGGAAGCCACACGGAACGATCACGCTTGTGGCCAAACAATGGTAGGGAGGCCTCATGAAGAGAGCCTTGCACAAATTGGGGGAACCATAAACGAGTGGGGGCCCACAACCGATTCGTTCCCTGGATTAATCCTGGAATATCTGTCTAAGCTACCTCAATCCCTTTTGATATTAGTTGGATCTGTAATGGTACTCTTGGTGGGAATTCTTAACCACATAGCTGGGCCTGAGCTTTCTTCTACCATATTTTACTTGATCCCTATCGCTCTGGCTACCTGGTTTACACAGAGATCAATCGGTCTCATCTTATCAATACTCAGTGCTCTCACATGGCTGATCGCTGATCTTACATCGGGAGCCACTTACTCCTCTTCAGACATCCCTTATTGGAACGGGGTTGCAAGATTGAGTTCCTTTTTTATCCTCGCTTTCATTCTCTCGGCGCTGAAAAGCACCTTAAAGCAAGAAAAAGAATTATCCAGAAGCGATTTTTTGACCGGGATTCGAAACCGAAGATATTTTATTGAGCTGGCCAATATGGAAATCAGCAGGGCCCGCAGGTATGAACACCCCTTTACCATAGTGTGTCTTGATCTCGACAATTTCAAGGCGGTTAATGATTGTTCTGGGCATAGCACAGGAGATCTCCTACTTCGTTTAGTGGCGCGCACCACACGGGAAAACATCCGCGTCACAGACACGGTGGCACGCATCGGGGGTGATGAATTCGCGATCCTGATGCCAGAGACCGGACGGGAAGTGGCCGAAGTGATCATGCAGAGAGTTAAAAGGGTCAATTTGGACTATATGCGAAAGCATGGCTGGCCTGTCACATTGAGCATCGGGGTTGTGACCTTCACGAGCCCACCTTCCACGGTTGACGAAGTGCTTAGGGTGTCTGATCGACTCATGTACAGCGCAAAGAACAACGGCAAGAACAGCATCCAGTATGAGGTTTTTGGAACGAGGGAATGGCCGGCGAGGGAAAAAGCTTAAGGGTGTTTGTGTAGCATGCTTGGATGCAGGTTTAAACTGTCAATCCTCTTTTGGCACCTAAGTTCCTGTTAGAAATGTAGATATTTCAAAGGGAGGTCTCCCGCACTGGATGGAGACAGTCCAGTAGGAAACAGACCTTTAGTGGCAGAGGTGGATAATAAGTCATTTACGCCCTTTCTTAACAAATTGAATTTATCGCTTCCTGAGTTTATTTCAGG